>JAVXFZ010000009.1:0-59610 GCA_036657595.1 Odoribacter sp.
AGGTGTTCCAGCCGCACCTTCCGGTACGGCTACCTTGTTACGACTTAGCCCCAGTTACCAATTTTGCCCTAGGCCGATCCTTGCGGTTACGGACTTCAGGCACCCTCAGCTTCCATGGCTTGACGGGCGGTGTGTACAAGGCCCGGGAACGTATTCACCGCGCCATGGCTGATGCGCGATTACTAGCGAATCCAACTTCATGGAGTCGAGTTGCAGACTCCAATCCGAACTACGACCGGCTTTTGAGATTGGCGCCCAGTCACCTGGTGGCTGCCCCCTGTACCGGCCATTGTAACACGTGTGTAGCCCTAGGTGTAAGGGCCGTGCTGATTTGACGTCATCCCCGCCTTCCTCGCACCTTACGGTGGCAGTCTCACTAGAGTGCCCAGCTTTAACTGATGGCAACTAATGATAGGGGTTGCGCTCGTTATGGGACTTAACCCGACACCTCACGGCACGAGCTGACGACAACCATGCAGCACCTAGTTTCGCGCTCCGAAGAGAAAACCCCTTTCAGGGTCCGTCGCTAACTTTCAAGCCCGGGTAAGGTTCCTCGCGTATCATCGAATTAAACCACATGTTCCTCCGCTTGTGCGGGCCCCCGTCAATTCCTTTGAGTTTCATCGTTGCCGACGTACTCCCCAGGTGGCTCACTTAATACTTTCGCTTGACCCCATATTGTGTATCACATAGAGCCAGTGAGCATCGTTTACGGCATGGACTACCAGGGTATCTAATCCTGTTTGCTACCCATGCTCTCGTGCTTCAGCGTCAGTTACAGTCTGGTAAGCTGCCTTCGCTATCGGAGTTCTAAGTTATATCTATGCATTTCACCGCTACTTAACTTATTCCGCCTACCTCGTCTGTACTCGAGTCTCCCAGTTTTAATGGCAGGAAAAGGTTTAGCCTTTCCATTTGACCACTAACTTAAAAAACCGCCTACGCACCCTTTAAACCCAATAAATCCGGATAACGCTCGCATCCTCCGTATTACCGCGGCTGCTGGCACGGAGTTAGCCGATGCTTATTCTTTCGGTACTGGCATCGTGTTACACGTAACACTTATTCTTCCCGAATAAAAGAGGTTTACAATCCATAGGACAGTCTTCCCTCACGCGACTTGGCTGGTTCAGGCTTCCGCCCATTGACCAATATTCCTCACTGCTGCCTCCCGTAGGAGTTTGGACCGTGTCTCAGTTCCAATGTGGGGGACCTTCCTCTCAGAACCCCTACCTATCATTGACTTGGTGGGCCGTTACCCCCCCAACTATCTAATAGGACGCATGCCCAGCTTATACCTTCGTAAATTTAACTGTCTAATGATGCCATTAAATAGTGTTATGGGATGTTAATCCACGTTTCCATGGGCTATCCCCCTGTATAAGGTAGGTTGCATACGCGTTACTCACCCGTGCGCCGGTCGCCAGCAAGTATTGCTACTCCTGATGCCCCTCGACTTGCATGTGTTAAGCCTGTCGCTAGCGTTCATCCTGAGCCAGGATCAAACTCTTCATAGTAAAATGATTTGAATATGTACAACATATTCGTTTGTATCTTTCGCTCAGTCTTTTTTATCCTTTGAATTAATTCGTGGGACTCACACTTGCTGTTTTTTCACCTTTCAATATTTTAAAGAACTAATCTTTCGTTTCTCGATCTCTCTCTACAACTTTTTTTTGTTGTGAAAGCGGTTGCAAAGATAATGCTTTCTTCCCTTCCCTTCCAAATCTTTTGCTACCTTTTTTTTAAAAAATCTTTTCCACTACTTCGCTTGAATTAATCGTATCCATTCTCCTGTCATCATCTCTGAAAGCGGCTGCAAAGATAATGCAATTTGCTGCATATATCAAAAATTTTGGAAACGTTTTTTATAAGAAAAACAAGACGTTTTTATAATCAACTTATTATCAATTACAAATGACAATAGCATTCCTATTTTAAACGCTATATTCATTCACTTTAACCCCATTTCAAACAACTAAAACATATCCATCCAATTTAAAACCTCTTAGAAAATCTTCTATATTCATCCTTTTTTTTCCAGATAATTGCAATTCCTTTATACGAATAATTCCATTTCTGGCATAAATATCGAAATTTTTTTTCCCATCAGTGAGGATTTTACCTATTTCCTCTGTATGATTTTGAAATATTTTCTCCACTTTATAAATTTTCAACGGAATAATTCTACCCGTCGTTCCCTCCTGCAACTCAGTCCAAGCTCCAGGAAAAGGTGATAAACCGCGAATATGATTATATATTGCTTGTAAATCATTTTTCCAAGTAATTTTCATATCCTCTTTAAAGATCTTTGGTGCACGAATAGCTTCACGACCACACAAAAGACTCCCCTGATCTACCAAAGGATAATTTCTGTTTTCTATCGCTCTCACAGTCTTTACTAACAAATCAGCACCGATCACCATCAATTGGTCGTGTAATTCGCCAGCACTCATTTCTTCATCAATTTCAATTTTTTCCTGATATATAATATTTCCTGTATCAATCGTATGCTTTAAAAGAAAGGTTGTAACTCCTGAATATTTCTCGCCATTTATCACAGCCCAATTTATCGGAGCAGCACCACGATAGTCAGGTAATAAAGAAGCGTGAAGATTCACCGTTCCCAAAGGAGGCATATTCCAAACAACTTCAGGCAACATCTTGAATGCCACAACTAATTGTAAATCTGCTTTAAAAGCAGCCAAATCCTGTAAAAAGCTTTCATCTCTGAATTTTTCCGGCTGCAAAATAGGTAGACCTATTTCCATTGCATATTTTTTCACAGCAGATTCCTGTAAATACTGTCCTCTTCCTGCTGGTTTATCAGGATTTGTTACAACCCCCACAACATTATATCCTGCTTCTACAATTTTCTTTAAAGGTAAAACTGCAAAATCAGGTGTTCCCATATATATAATTCTTAACGCAGTTTTCTCTTGCATTATTTTCTTTTAAAAAAATGTATTATTTTTTTTATAAAACCCATATCCTGACAAGAAATAGTAGCTACTTCATCCACGTTTCCATCTATCTTACGCCATTTATTAATCTTCTTTATTAATTTTTCAAAGAATGTATGATAGGCATCAGTATTCATCATTTCAGAATCTGTCACCGACTTATAAGTCAGTATAATTCCCAATGGTAATAATATAAAAGCAGAAATCCACATTCCAAATCCAGGAGAAATAACAGCTTCACGAGCTGAACGCTCTCCCATCATAGAAATAATATAATAAATTATAAACAGAAGCACAGAAACGACCACAGGCATCCCTAATCCACCCTTTCGAATAATAGCCCCCAAAGGTGCCCCTATAAAGAAAAAGATAAAACAAGCAAATGACAAAGAAAACTTCCGATGCCATTCTAATTGATTTTTTATCACACTTTCCTGTTGAGCCACATAATAATGCAAATCGTCTTGATTCCGTTGTTTTACATCCCGAGCATATTGCAATGCATTATCCACAGCCCGTCTTTGTTCCTCTGGGTCGAAATTATTTAAAAGACTGTCCACACTACTGTATTGTCCCCGGCTCTTTTCAACCCATACACTATCTTGATAGTGGTCAACGCTTTTATTTTTCTGATAATTTGAAGCTAATAATTTCTTTGCATCCCCATTTTTCTTGATCTTCAAAAAAGATCGTACAGAATCAATCGTGTAACTTAATTGTTTTAAATTCAACATCATTGAATAAGAGCGAAAACCATCTTCATCCGTCCGTTTTAAATCTGTATTCGGTAATTCAATTAAGACGGTCTCCTTATCAAACTTCAAACGTCTAAATGGAAAAGTTCTTCGAGCATTCGCATTTTTCATTCCCTCATCCGTATATGAATGACCATTATACAAAGTCAATTCCATCACATTACTCTTCAAGTCACTAATCATCAAGCCCGAATCAGCCTTAGTTACTTCGTAATTTCCGGAACCTTCTTTATGATTATATATCAACATATCATACATCATACCCGTTTCCTTATTAATACGGTCAATCTTAATACTGTATCCATCAAGATCATTCGTAAAAATACCTTCCTTAAAGGACATCTCCGGTTTCTGTTTTCGAATATCGTACAATAAACTATGAAGTTTCAAATTAGCTACCGGAAGTATATTATTAGAAAAGAAAAATGCAAATATTGTAAGACAAACAATTAATATAATCAGCGGTTTCATAATTCGATAAAGAGAAATCCCCGCAGACTTCAATGCTATTAATTCATAGTTTTCTCCTAAACTACCAAAAGTCATAATCGATGAGAGTAGTATCGCCAATGGCAAAGCCATCGGCACAAGACTTGTTGCCACATAGAGCATTAATTCAGCTATAACAGAAAATTCCAATCCCTTTCCCACAATTTCATCAATCATACGCCACAAAAACTGCATAATAAGGACAAACATACTTATAAAAAAAGTTGCCACAAAAGGTCCAATAAAGCTTTTCAGCATAAATATATGTAGTTTCTTCATCTGCAAACAATAACCTGTCAATTAATCTAAATTATTAAACAGGCACAAAGGTATGTTTTTTTATTAAATCTACTAACACACTCAAATACATAACAAATATTCTATCGAGAATAATTATTATGCACCTAAATTACGATGAAGAGTATCTATTTGTTGATCCCATAATTTTGTAGAATCAATCACTTCTTCCTCATCAACAAAATCAGTAATAATTAAAGCTACGTCTTCTGTCAATGGCTGGACGTGAATAGCAAATTCAAAATACTCATCTTCTTCCTCCGTATCTTCCCATCTAAAACGTACAAAATTATTATTTTTCAATTCAAGCAATGTCGCCGCATATTCTATGCCATTCCACACAAACACAAAGCGCTCACCTTTTTGAAAAACGTCCTCTGCGAACCATTCCGATAAACCGGCGGATGTACTCAAGCGAGAAAACAAAACTTTTACAGAAGATGAAAAACTATACTCTAATTCTATTTTTCTTCTCATGCTTTATAAATTTGAGCCTAATTTACTCAAAAAAATCCATACGTCCAAATTTTAAATAATATACAATCAAAAACAGATGTATAAAATTTCTAATCACCCATAGATAAAAAGCGAATATTTCTCATTTTCAGGCAAAGGTATCCGAAGAAAATTCACGGTTGATAGCCTCCACAAAGCGAATCTTCCATTCCTCCCCTTTATTTTTATCCAGATAAGATAAACGATTTATAATATCAGCCAACGACAATTGATGAAAATCTACCGCTGGGAAAAAAGAAACATCATCATCACCATTTACTTCCACCAAAATTTTTTTATCTACCAATTCTTGCAAAACAATTCGAGCTTTACTGGAGCTAATTCTCAATTTTTTACAGATCATACCCAAAGTCGGACTTCCATTATTATCCATATATTGCATTGAAATATATTTCAGCATCCTTACTGTCAATTCCACATTATCCACCCAACGATTATCGGAATTCATCACATTACGATACAAAAAATGCCTATTACGCATAATATAGCACAATTCAGTACCCCAAAGTACGATACTCCAACTCAATTGCAACCATACTAACAAAAGTGGCAAAGCAGCAAGTCCACCATATATCGCATTATATGAACTGACACCTATCTGAAAACGGATATAAAACCATTGTACGATCTGAAAGATTGTACCGGCTACAATACCAGCAACCAAAGCATACTTGAATTTTACGGGAGTTGTTGGCATAAACATATATAAAAAAATAAACAACAACCACACTAACACATAAGGGACAAGCGTTAAAAGAGATTTCAAAGCAACACCTGCATAGCTGAGTAATCCTTCTTCCATTGCAAATTCCTGGAGATTAGACATCATAAAGACATTTATACTACTAATTAAAATAATAAAAATAGGAGCAATAAACAAGATAGACATATAATCAGTAAATTTCTTTACGATGGTACGTCCTTTCTTCACTCCCCAGATGCGATTCATTGCTAACTCCGTACTTGCCAACATTCGCACGACTGACCATAATAATATAAGAATACCTATCCCCGTAACCAATCCACCTTGCGTATTTTCAAGCGCATTATTGGCAATATTCATCACCCATTCCATCACTTCCGGATTGGTAAATGCTTGTTCTTTCATCCAGCCTTCTAAAGCCTTAGCTGCACCAAATCCTCGAGCAATTGCTAAAATCAATGATATGACAGGAATAAAAGACAAAGTTGAATAAAAAGTCAGGGCAGAAGCAGAAATACTACAAGCATCTTTCACAAATCTATCTATCGAAACAACTATAATAGCAATCGTTTTAAGAAGTACATCTGTATATAAAGTAGAAATTCTCCAATCTCTCCGTAAAATAGAATAATAAAAATCAATAAGCAGGTATCTCTTCAAACTGATTTTAAGCGTCCCTATCATAATTAGTGATTTTAATCTAAGTTCATTGACTTATTTAATAGCTTTTACAAACAGGTATTTAAAACTTTAATATCAGAATCATCACTTAAATAATTTCATAACGGCATCGCAAATCACATTAGGATCAGCATCTATAGAAAAAACACAATCAGGCTTCTTATATACCAATTTATTTTCTTTTTTAAATCTGCCTATTCCTCCACCGGTTATATTCAACATAATAACCGCATCTTTCTCTACAACATTTTCTTTAACAGCCTGCATCAGCGAAGCCACTGCCACTGCTGCTGCCGGTTCTATATCACATCCTTCCGTCCTTTCAAACAAAGCCGATGCCACTTGCGCCTCTTCGTTAGAAACAACAAACATATCACCTCCGGTTGCTGTCAGGGCATCAAATAATCCGCCTTTCAAAGAATAAGGAGGCTTTCGGTTAGATAATACCTTCGCACAAATTTCTTCAGCTTGATGACGAGCTAAATGATCATCCACAGGTAACAATGTTCGCGATCCGGCTTTCCAAGCATCATACATCGGCGTAAAAGGTTTATTCTGCGAAACCATCAATTTCATCAAATTCATTCCGTAACGACCATCTGCGATAAAACGTTGATTCGCTTCCCAAGCAGCAATAGCCCCAGTTCCACTACCAACAGCCTGAAAATAGTAATCAGGAATCCGCTGAATCGTAGTGACGGCAGAAAGCACCGTTGTGCCCATACCATCACGCCGAGCAACATTTTTTGCCCCTCCTTCCGGATAAAACATATCTAACTCACAAATAATATTGGAAAGATGAATCGCATCAAAATAATCGCTTCCTTTTGCCGTAGCGACTAACTTCACACAACTATCCAAAGGCTCTGCCGACCATATTGCATCTAAATAATCCTCCGGGACACACAACAACAAAGGTATTTTATTTTCAGAACAGACACGGGCAAAAGCTCTCGCCGTATTCCCCGCTGAAGCAACCACCATCACCTTATCATTATTTTCATTGAAACGGGCACAAACAGCATACGCTTCACATTCTTTAAAAGCTCCTGTCTTCATCCAAGCCTCTTTCTCCGGCCAATATCCATTAAAAGTAATATACAAATTAGACAGACCTAATTCTTTAGACAATCCTCTGCTTTTATAAGTAACAGGAGCTCCCGATCCTTCTAATATCCGACAGATTGGCAACCAATCCGAATATTTATACAATCCCGGTAAATCATTTTTCACTTCCAATTGCTTTTTCTCATAATTAGCAAAAATCAAAGCCGCACCGTCACGATTCGGACAATCCAATTCCCAATTTTTATCTGCAAATTTCGTCCCGCAACAACGCGATTCAAGTGTATAATCTGTCATTTTCACTTTTTTTATTTTATTATAATTTATAACGAGTAAAAGTAAGCTATTCTATCACACAAAAGTAGCGTATAAATACTACTTTTAACATTCTTAGCTATTTTTTCCATTACTTATAGCTAATATATATCGTCCACAATTCCAAAGGTAGTTTCAATAAATGAGAAAAACGAATCTTACTTCCACCCTGCTCCAACCATATATTCAAAGGAATTTCCTGAATAATTTGGTTATAATCAGATCTTTGATTTCGTATCCTCAGTAAAAGTTCAACATCAAACAACCATTTGGAAATAAACGGTCTATCAAAAATACTTTCAGCAATTCTACGATCAAATATTTTTGCACCACACTGTGTATCATAAGCATTAAAACGAAATAATATAGCAACAACAGTGGCAAATAAACGCCCCATATAATGTCGGAATAACTTCCTCTCTATCATCACCCCCATTCGTTTTATCCGAGATCCCATCACCATAACAATCGTTGGATCCAAAGCAAGAACATCCGACAATCTTTTCATCTCTTCCAAAGGAGTAGCTAAATCTGCATCCGCAAAACCTACTCGGTCATATTTTTCAAAACTCAATACATAATTAATACCTGAGCGAACAGCTTCCGCCTTTCCGCCATTCTTGCTCAGATCAACAAATAAAGCTCTATCTTCAATATCTTCACAAAGAGTTTTTAACAACGCACTGGTTTGATCACTACTCCCATCATTAACAAAACAAAAATCAATATCAGTCGTTTGTGCTAAAAAACGTATATATTCCTCCGTTTTTATACGTTCCACTTCATTATAACAAGGTACAATTATACACGTTCTTTTCGACATATCACATAATTTGATAATCCCGGTAATTTTACGCCTATTCTATTCAATACTCTATTCATCCGATAATCCATCGTAAAAATCCAACACAAAAACAAAGTCAGCTTCCGACCCCCTTTCCATTCTACTAAATCAGTAGTTTCATCTCCGACTCCAATCATATATTCTTTCAATTTCTGAAAAAATCTGGGCAATAATAAAATAGAATAAAAATACCCGCACTCACAATTTTCCAATCCAGCCTCACGCAACAAGGTACTCAGTTTTTTCATATTATACCTCCGATAGTGACCTAAAAAATGATCGTGTGAGGAAAATAAACATTGAAAAGCAGGAACCGTTATTAAAACTCGAGTATTCAAGGTCATACAAGAATGATTCATCAAATCCCTTAAAAAGCCACAATCATCTTTTATATGCTCAACAACATCTAATAAAAGAATTACATCAATTTGAATATTTTCTTTCATAAATGCCTCAAAAGTATTATAAACTTTGACCTGTGTATATTTTCCTTTCAGTGCTTCAACTTCTTGATCCGAATAGGCAGTATCGACACAATAAAAAAAACAATCCGACCGATCTTTCAACAAATATTCTTCAACAAACAAATCGCCACAACCAATATCCAAAACATGAGTTCCCTCTGTCAATAAGTCTTTTAGCAAATCAACAACTACCCTACAACGTGACATTTCCCAAGGATGTCGAGTCAAATTCCTTATCTCGTGCCTTTCTTTTAAATCCATTTTCTATGATTTCCTTTTTAACTTTATTGCCTCCCAATTATCAGCATCTACTGCCAATGCCTTTGCAATCATTGCCGTCATTTCAGGCTTATTATTCTGTTTCTCATAATACAATGCCCACAACACATATAGCTCAGCCTCCTGCTGGACCTGACTGATCTGATTTAAAACAAGCTCAGCTTCCTTGAATTTATTTTGTTGAATATACATTCTCGCCACCACCTTATAAAACGGCAAATATCCGGGCTTATTACGATTGATTTCATTCAATAATTTTTCTGTTTCTGCATAATGTCCCATTCTACAATAAGTTTCAGCCAGCGAAATTATCGTATTAATATCTTTATGCTTCGAAAGTACCTGATTGTATATTTTTATCGCCTGATCATATTGCTCACAAATCCGCATAATATCTCCTGCCAATATCAAAGCCCGATCATAATCCTGTCTATATGCCAAAGTTTTATTAATATCCTGAATGGCTTCTTGATATTTTTTCCCATTAAAATAAACCAAAGCGCGTAAATAATAAGCATCCGCCGATGAAACATTTTCAGCCAACATCCTCTCCGTAGCCTTAAAAGCCTTATTCAAATCCTTCCGCTGAATATTAATCATTCCCGACATATAAAGAGCCTCATTCAAAGAAGGGTGTAACATCAAAGATTTATCTGCACAAACATCCGCTTCATTCAATGCCCCCGTTAAAAAATATAATTTAGCCATTCTGCCCCAAATTTCTTCAGAACATCTGTATCGCTTTGTATATTCACGAAAAACTTCCAAAGCCTCCTGATATTTTCCGGCTTTCTCCAATTCAAAGCCTTCAAGTTCCATTTTTGTCTGTCTTTTCAACACAAACGACATTGGATAACCATCAACCATTGGAGCATACACAAAACCTTCAGGTGGAAATAAATTGTTTAATAATTGAAAACGATTGATATACGAATTGGCAAATATCGCATAATCCCAATCTTTTGAATATTTTTCATAATAACGACTATAAATCACTTTAATATTTGTGTCATTCCGGAAATAATAATTCAAAGCATCCGGCAATTGAGAGACAATCACAGTCTTTCGATCCTTTGGCAAATCCGGTAATATGTTTTTCTTAAACCAACCTGCTGACTGCTTTAAAGAATTAAAATAATAATCTGTTTCATAATTACCATAAGCACCTTTCATTCCACCCGCTAATTCATTAAAATAAACATATTCATTCGGATGATTTCTGATAGAATGAACCACAGGCAAACAGAATAATCCGCTAAAAACAAGAACAAATACAATTTTCAATTTATTATTGTTCCATAAAGTCATTAATAAAGACCAAAAACGAGCGGAAACAATAACCATCATCGGCATCACAAACAACAAATGACGGATTCCACCATATAAATTTGAATTTTTATATATCACCCAAAAAATAGGAAAAATAGCAGAAAACAGCAAGAAATAAGCCATCAATGAAAACTCCTTCCGCCGAAACAACAAATAAATCATATAACCTATGAAACCACTGATCGTAACTAAAGGCATACCTATCAATAAATATTTCGGTGCATATTGCCAAGGCAACATATTAGACATCATTTGCTTCCCATCAAATATAGTACGCAGTCCAATATTAAAATGCGTGAATCGTTCCAACGAAACCACCACATTCGTAAAAGGCTTTTGAAGAGCATAAGGCCACAGCACAATAGAAAGGAGATAGCCCACTAAACCGGCAACAAATAACACGGACAATATTCGTTTAACGGCATCAAAATATTTTCCAAATTTATAAAACTCTCGAATTCCATAAACAGATATATAATACAACCCTCCATACATAAAAATCATCGGATAAAGGATCAATCCTCCTGAACGTGTACCCAATGCTAATCCGATGCCTAAAGCAAGTCCCAAAACATCACGAATCCGAAAAGTCGGATAATAATCAAAAAGTCGGATCGTATAATACACCGACATCAGATACCCAACAGCAAAAGGAATATCTTTCAAATTATTCATACTATGCCCAAAATATCTTGGCGTAAAAAACATCAGCAATGCTGACAACAACCCACACAAACCTCCTCCCCAACGCAAACCCATTAATCCGGCAAATAACACACCAACCGCTCCACACAACGCACAAATAAAATGCCGTAATTCATAATAACTATCAATATGAAACGTACGGGCAATAGCAGCAGCTACGACCTGTAAAGAATTACCATACAAATGTAAAGCCGTTTTCGGCTGATCCAAAGCCGCCTTATCACCCTTCATAAAATAATCCAACACATAACCTGCGTGCCTATGATCCACAAATTCATCCCCTGTCACTCCATAATCCCGGCTGACATAAGGCATATAAACAAAAGCAAAACAAGCAAAAAGGATCAACAACATTCGGCATACCATATCGCGCAACACTTTCCCGGAAGGAGAAAATATTTTACGAAAAAAATCACCGGAAAATATAGATCGTAAAGGAAGACGAAACGAATAATTCAAAAACAAATCCCATCTATTCACCGGAAAAGGGCATTCTTTTTTCACTGTCAACCCCTCTTCCAAACGTTGGAACTTCACACCGACACTCTTTTGTAAACTATATCCCACAGCAGATAGCACATTCGGATGTAAATCATTTCCTCCATAGGCTTTCTGAAATTCACTACGAGATCCTATCAATATCGGTGAAGTAGTAACAGCTCGATCGCTTCCCCATATATTCCGGATACATCCAAAAATCAATGAATGCTTTTTTAAAGAATAATATCCTATATTTTCCCCTTTATTTTTCCTTTCATAGTTCTGACACACAGCATTCAAAGATGTCAAAGGAACACGATTTCCATCCACCAACAGGATTGTATCAGCACTTGCCTCATCCAGCAAACAGACAAACTCATCTTGCGTAATAGATTCCTTTACAAATTTCACATTACCGGTTGATGGCTCTGATTTTAAATTACCTACAAAATCTTCTTTTCCCGAATTAAAATATAATATACTTATTTTATCATTCATCATCTTGTGATATATATAACTAAAATGTTATAATTTGATACAACTCACAAAAAGCTTTATCGCGCATTTTAGAAAATTATCAAATCCAACACAAAAATAAACAAATTAGCAAACAAGCCAAACATTACTACTCAATTTCTCCAGACACATAAAGCCGTTTAACACAAGCAATGCATTCTTGCCATATTCATTACAATGTCATCTTCCATTCCTGCCTTTCTGTCATATTTTATGACACAACACCTCTTTTCTCTCACTAAAATCCGACATTTTTACAAAAAACGTTCATATCCACCAAATGGCATACCATTTGATAAAAAATAAATGGATCCGAATTAAACTTCAGATGCCGATAAAACGAATAATAGATAAACGAAATAAAATAATACATTATTATGGGAAAGATTATAGGAATAGATTTAGGAACTACCAACTCTTGCGTTTCCGTGATGGAAGGTAATGAACCGGTAGTAATACCCAACAGCGAGGGACGGCGTACAACCCCTTCCATCGTTGCATTTGTTGAAAATGGCGAAAGAAAAGTAGGCGATCCGGCAAAACGGCAGGCAATCACCAATCCGACAAAAACCATTTATTCAATCAAACGATTTATGGGTGAAAATTTTGATCAAATTCAAAAAGAAGTACAACGAGTATCCTATAAAGTAGTAAAAGGTGAAAACAACACCCCCCGTGTAGTGATTGACAATCGCCAATACTCTCCGCAGGAAATCTCTGCTATGACACTTCAAAAAATGAAGAAAACGGCAGAAGACTATTTGGGACAAGAAGTCTCGGAAGCTGTGATCACGGTTCCCGCCTACTTCAACGACGCACAACGTCAGGCAACCAAAGAAGCCGGAGAAATCGCCGGACTAACCGTAAAACGGATCATCAACGAACCGACAGCTGCCGCATTGGCATACGGATTGGATAAAAAATCACAAGATATGAAGATTGCTGTCTTTGACTTAGGCGGCGGTACATTCGATATTTCTATCCTTGAATTGGGCGACGGCGTATTTGAAGTAAAATCAACCAACGGAGATACCCATTTAGGAGGTGACGACTTTGACGATAAAATCATCAACTGGTTGGCAGACGAATTTCAAAAAGACGAAGGCATCGACATCCGCAAAGATCCGATGGCACACCAACGTTTAAAAGAAGCTGCCGAAAAAGCCAAAATCGAACTATCCAGTTCCACCTCTACGGAAATCAACCTACCCTACATCTTCCCGGTCGACGGTATTCCAAAACATTTGGTACGTACGTTAACCCGTTCACAATTTGAACAATTGACAGACAAATTGATTCAGGCAACCATAGACCCTTGCCGGAAAGCCCTGCAAGATGCCAATCTGAAACCATCCGATATTGACGAAGTGATCCTCGTCGGCGGTTCAACCCGTATCCCTGCCGTACAACAAAAAGTGCAGGAATTTTTCGGAAAGACACCGTCAAAAGGAGTAAATCCGGACGAAGTAGTTGCCGTAGGTGCTGCCATCCAAGGCGGTGTATTAACGGGAGAGGTAAAAGATGTCTTATTGCTCGACGTCACCCCGCTTTCATTGGGTATCGAAACACTCGGTGGCGTAATGACCAAACTGATCGAATCCAACACCACCATCCCGACCAAAAAATCAGAAGTATTCTCCACCGCCGCAGACAATCAGCCTTCCGTAGAAATACACATTCTGCAAGGCGAACGTCCTATGGCAAGAGACAACAAAACAATCGGACGTTTCCACTTAGACAGTATTCCGCCAGCCCCCCGTGGCATTCCTCAAATCGAAGTCACCTTTGATATTGATGCCAATGGTATCCTCAACGTATCTGCCAAAGACAAAGCCACCGGCAAAGAACAATCCATCCGTATTGAAGCCTCATCAGGCTTATCGGATGCCGATATCAAACGGATGAAAGACGAAGCTGCTGTCAACGCAGAAACCGACAGATTGGAAAAGGAAAAAATTGATACCATCAATAAAGCGGATTCTACCATCTTCCAGACAGAGAAACAATTGAAAGAATTTGGTGACAAACTGCCTGCCGACAAAAAAGCACCGATCGAAGCTGCTCTTCAGGAAGTGAAAGATGCCCACAAAGCTCAGGATGTCGCTGCCATCAACACTGCCATTGACAAGTTGAACAACGTATTCCAAGCTGCATCACAGGAAATGTATAATGCACAACAACAAGCCGGAGCCCAACAACAAGGTCCACAGCAGGAAGCCCCTAATGCCGGACAACCGAACAAAGGCGGAAAAGACCAAGAAGTAACGGATGTTGACTTTGAAGAGGTGAAATAAAAAACTCTGAAACTAAAAGAAGTGCGCCATTAAAAGCAACTTCAAAATTCAAAATAGCTGTGTCAAAAATATGACACAGCTATTTTTTTTATTGCCTCATTATTTCCCTATATAATCGCTACTTTAACGCTCACTCAAATCCCGATCAAAGTCGGATCAAATTCGAATCAAAGTCATATCAAATTCGCTCACAAGTGAATTTAAGGTGACTTATATCAGGATTTACTTTAGCAATCATTCCCGCTTGAGTGAGCGATAAATATAAGGGATATTTGGGTTATGCAAGACTGAAGGGTTTACCACTTTATCAATGGTCATTGTCATTTTTTACTTTCCTTTTGTCATTCGCGAGTGTGGCAGGATTCATTCACCTTTTTATTCTCTTTTCTCCACAGTTGGTAAGAGTTGATGAGATTTTGCCAGAGGACGTAGGAAGCAGGGGCGATGGAGGAAAGTGGGTTGAGGTAGACTTGTGCCATCCAGATAGCGAGGATGGTGTTTTTTTGTCCCAGCCCTTGCCCACCGGAGACAACGTCGCCATAATGCCGACCGAGGAACCGACCGAATGCAAATTGTCCGATGCAGATGAGGAAGGCTAATGCTGCCATCCACCATTCGATGAGGGAATTGGAGGTGTCTTCTTGGTTGACAATAAAGAAGACTGTTTTACCGGTCACGATGGTCAAACTCAGTGCCCATAAATAAAAGGAGAGAATTTGAAGTTTTTTTAATTGTCGATGAAGAGCCGGCAGTGTTTTTTCCACCGCCAGCGCGATGGCAAAGGGCAATACCAGTAAAGGCATCACCTGTCGGCAGATGTAGAGGGCAGAATCCCAAAAATCCATTCCCCCCTGATTGCCTAACCACGAGAAGAGGACGGGAGAAACCACCGCCACCGCCAAGCTGCTGATGAGGGTGTAAGTCGCCAAGCAGGCGACGCTGCCGCCTAACATCCCGGTGATCACGGCGGCTGCCGTGGCTGTGGGTGCCAGTACACAGATCAAACATCCTTGTGCCACCACAGGATTGAACCATACGATCACCCCGTAAACGAGCAGACAGCCTACTAATTGGGTCAGCAATAACCACAGATGCAAACGGCTAAAATGAAGATCGGAGAATGAGAGTTTGCAGTAGGTTATGAATAACATACTAAAAATCAAATAAGGCATTAAAAATGCCAGATTTTGAAAGAAATCATTGAAAAATGCTCCCGTTAACATTGCCAGCGGAAGCATCCAAGTCTTTATTTTTTGCAACACGATCGAAACGATTTAAGTCCGTCAATTCGTTTGTATTCTTAATAACCATCTATCAACAAGTAGTTTATAAGACCAAACGAATCCACCATTCTTTGCATTGTATTATGCGGTGCAAATATAGTAATATTATATGGATCGCAATGCAATCACTGCCGGAGAGTGAAGGGGAAATGGTGAGGAATTGGTTGTTTTATTTTTTAAGTGTTTTAACCTATATTGGCAATCAGGAAAAGCAGAAATAAATATCTTTATCGCCTGTAAAAAGTAATGTGTGTATGTGGAAATATTATGCTATTTTATCTGCAATATTTGCTTCATTAACAGCGATTTTCGCAAAAATCGGCATCAAGGGAGTTAACTCTAATTTGGCAACGGCTATTCGCACGGTGGTGATTCTCTTCCTCACGTGGGGAATTGTCGTTGCGGGGCATCAGTTAAACGGGGTCAAGGATTTGAATCGGACGAATTGGCTGTTTTTGATTTTATCGGGTGCGGCGACAGGGTTGTCGTGGTTGTTTTATTTCAAAGCGTTGCAATTAGGGGATGCCTCGAAAGTAGCACCAATTGATAAACTGAGTGTGGTATTGACGATTCTTTTATCCTTTCTGTTTCTGAAAGAGCCGGTCAGTGCAAAAGTATTAACGGGAGGTTTGTTGATTATGACAGGAACAATCGTGATTATCTGGAATTAAGAAAGGGAACGGCGGTTATTTGTGTAATCCGCATTCTTTGTGTTCCGGCGATTCCCACCACCATCGTCCGGCACGAAGATCTTCACCCGGCTGGATCGCCTTTGTGCAAGGTTGGCAACCAATGCTCGGGAATCCGTGGTCGTGTAGTTTATTGTAAGGTACGCCGTTGGATTTGATGTAGTCCCATACTTGTTTTTCAGTCCATTCGATGAGTGGGTTCACTTTGATCCTTCCGTTCATTTCGTCCCATTCGACGAGGTGATTGTCGGTGCGGGTGACCGCCTGTTCGTGGCGCAGTCCGCAAATCCATACTTTTAAGCCGTCAAAAGCCCTTTTCAAGGGTTCCAATTTACGAACGTGGCAGCAAAGCCGACGTTTTTCAATGCTTTCATAAAATAAATTGACCCCATTTTCTTTCACCATTTTTTCGACCGCCTGATAATCGGGGAAAAATATTTCGATCCTGATGCCATAGGTCATATTGGTGCGTTCAATCAAACTATACGTTTCGGGAAACAGGCGTCCGGTATCTAAGGTGAAGATCCGGGTTGCGGGGTCGATCCGGCAAATCATAGCAGTCAACACCTGATCTTCTATGCCCAAACTGGAAGCCAAGGCGATGTGTCCTTTGTATGCTGTCAGGAAGTAAGTCAGGATTTCTTCGGGACTTTTCCCGGTAAAACGTTCGTTGAGTTGGTCTGCTATTTCTTTCATTTTCTATTTTTTTCCGCCGGCGGATGTTGATCCGCTGTTTTCTTTAACTGAATACGCCGGTTAAATATTTCTGGGTTAATTCTTCTTTCGGGTGTTTAAAGATCTCTTCTGCCGGTCCTGCTTCAATGATTTCGCCCATATACATAAAGATGACATAGTCCGCAATTCGCAGGGCTTGCCGAAGGGTATGGGTGACTAAAACAATCGCGTATTCTTCTTTTAATTTCAAAAATAAGTCTTCGATTGTTTTACTTGAAATCGGGTCGAGTGCGGAGGTGGCTTCATCGGCGAGGATAAACAAAGGTTCAACCGCCAATCCCCGTGCCAAGCAGAGGCGTTGTTGTTGTCCGATGGACATCCGGATGGCAGGTGTGTGTAGACGATCTTTTACTTCATCCCATAAACCAACAGCCTCTAAATAGTAGCGAACCACCAAATTGAGTTTTTTTCGGTTGCGGATGCCGTGTATGCGACAGCCGTAGGCGATGTTGTCGTAAATAGACATCGGCAGCGGACAGGGACGCTGGGAGAGCAGTCCCATTTTCCGACGGATGTGGGTCACTTCAACCCCCGGCACGTAGAGTTCTTCGCCATCTACCACGACTTTCCCGCTGATTTTGACGTCTTCGTTCATATCCAATAAGCGGTTCAGACTTTTTAATAAAGTTGACTTTCCGCATCCCGAGGGACCGATGATGCAGGTGATTTTCCGACTTGGTATGACGGCAGATACATTCTTCAGTATCAAATTATGTTGGATGGTCACATTCAGATTCTCCACAACGATGTTCGACCGTTTGGTTTCATCGGTACAAAACTTCTGATTCGGACGAAAAACTCCTTGTTTCAGTTCTGTTTCGTTGAGTTCCGACATATACCATTTAATCTTTTTACCTAAAAACGGAATGTTCATATTTGTTGTTTATTCGTTGAATTTTTTATTTGTTCTCTGGTGGAAGCAGCTTTGTACTCCACGTTTTCATTGTCGATTTTCAATCCGTCCCTCCGACTCTTATTGTATTTTATTTCGTGAAAAACGGTTGGTTATGATCCGTCCTAATAGACTCAACACCAATACGATGACGGTTAATATCAGCGCGGCGGCATAAGCTCTTTCTTGTACAGCGGGGATGGGACTGCTTAATTGGAAGAAGACCGCCAGTGGCAAGGTTGCCGCCGGTTGCCCCAAAGAGGTGGGGATGTTATCGGTGTATCCGGCGGTGAATAGTACGGCAGCGGCATCTCCGATCGCACGTCCAATGGATAGCAGTGTAGCGGTAGCGATTCCGGGGGCAATTTGCCTCACCACCACTTTGATTGTTTCGTAGCGTGTCGCTCCCAACGAATAGGAAGCGTTTAGCATATCTTCCGGCAGTTCGCGGGCTATTTCATCCATTGAACGGATGAAGATGGGGATGATCAGTAGGGTGATGACGATAATACCACCGCCTAAAGAAGTTCTCAGTCCGAAATATATCATAATGGTGAAAGCAAATGCACCATATACGATGGAGGGAATACCAAATAGTACATCGTAAGCCAAGCGTGCCAAAGAACCACGTTTTGAATTTTTTTTCAAGTAGACATTCAGGTAAAAGACGACGGGTATGCTGACCGCCAAACCGAGTACGGTGGAGGCTCCGACGATGTATAGCGAACCGATGATTGCATTGAGTAATCCTCCTTCTTTACCGATATAAAAACCACCGCCGGGCAAAGAGGAGATCATTTCCCAACTCATCGCTCTCCATCCGTTTTCTACGATGGTGTATAGAATGCTACCCACAAAGAGAAATACCAGTAAGGTGGTTACCAGCATGATCCCTTCCATCGCTTTTTCTTCAATAAATTTTATTTTCATAGGTTTCAAATATACAAATGATCAAAAGCAAGCAGTCGCCCGTGTGGCGGCTTTTCTCTCTCCTCTTATACTAAGTTTTGCTCTATCTTTCTCAAGATTAAGCGCGACACGATGTTAAAAACAAATACAACCACAAACAAAATTAAGGCAGCAAGCATCAATGCCGATTCGTAGAGGGGCAAAGACATCATTTCGCCGTAATTGTTTGCAATCAGAGCAGGCAGCGGATAGCAACCGTCGAATAAGGATTCCGGCAGTTGTACAATGTTTCCGCATACCATCAATACGGCGATGGTTTCGCCCATCGCTCGAGATATTGCCAAGGTGACCGATGCCACGATCCCCGGAAAAATTTTCCGCATCAAGACGCATTTAGTTGTCTGCCAACGGGTAGCCCCCAATGACAAGGAGGCTTCACGGTATTCTCTCGGCACTGCCGAAAACAATTCAACAAATAAGCTGATCAATAAGGGTAAGATCATTATTCCCAACACAATGCCGGCAGCTAAAGTGGAATAGCCCGTAGAATATTCTACAAAATGAGGAGCCAAGCGTTCAGATATCCAAGGCACAACGACTAATATACCCCATACGCCGTAGATGACTGAAGGGAGTCCGGCTAATATGTCCAGTGCGGGAAAGACCATTCTTTTCACCCACGAGCGTGAATTTTCTGTTAAAAAGATAGCAGTAAATAAGGATACGGGCAATGTCCAGAGGATGGCGATAGCGGTTACCCATAAGGTTCCCATAATAAAGGGTAGAAATCCGAAATCACCCCGCATTGGTTTCCATTTGGAAGTACACAGCAGATCCCACAATGATTTTTCTTGCAGTATCGGCAATGATTTCACCACTAATCCCAGCCCGATGAATATGACTAAGCATACAGACACTAAGGTGAGTGTCAGCATAACGGAACCCGCCATTTTATCTTTGAAAAGACGGATCATTGAAGTCTTTTCAGTGATTTTACCTTCTTGCTCTGCTTTCATTTTTTCTGTAATTTGGATAGTTCTTCTTCCAATAATTGAGGAGCAAGCTCGATATATCCGACTTCGGGCGCATATACTTGTCCATCTGTCAATACAAATTCAAGAAAAGCAAGTACTTCCGGTTTTTCGGGGATTCCGTTAGAGACCAGAAACAGATTTCTTGCCGGCGGACTGGGGTATTTTCCTTCTGCGATAGCCGCGTTCAGTTGGGTGCTGGTGGCATAAAAATCTTCTTCGGGATCAATGTGTCCGTTTTCATCTAAGTCTAAGGGCATCACGGCTATGTGGCGATAAGGTTTTTTCGTGTTCATATCGTAGGCGTAGGCGATGTTGTTAAAGCCAATGCCTATTTTGTCGCGTTGGATGACGGAGGTGACTCCCGGATCGCCAAATACAGCAGTACCCTCGATGTCTTCCTGTTTAGATCCCAACCACGCGGCGAATGTTTCTGCTGCTCCACAGGCATCCGAACGGGTGTAGACGTGTACGGGGATTGTACTGGATGTGCCGAGTACGTGTCCCCACGTCTCTGCCTTTGTACGTATCCACAAGTCAATGGCAACCTCCCGTTTTAGTCCGGTGGTCAAAATTTGGCGAATCAATGGATTGTTTGAATTGATGGTCGGCACAACGGCATCTTTCACGACGGCTATCGGGAAGGCACCTTTGGCTATTTCCTGCGGATAGATGTCGCGTGATACCATCCCTAAGTCAACCACTTTTGCCAGCGCATCGGTAATTCCTTTTCCGGCACCGCCGGCTGATATATCAATCCGTACTTTGGGATGTATTTTTCTAAATTCTTCTGCCCATTTTACTGCCATCGGATAGAGAGCAAAAGCCCCGGATAGCTGAATTTCTCCTTTTAATTCCCGACGTAATTCCCGACGGTATCTCAATTTTTTTATGAATCCTTGTTTTTTTTCTTGCGCACAAAGATTTTCACTGATCCCCCCCACCAAAAAAACTGTCATCGTAAAGACAATAAAAAGACTATGAATACAATGCATTGTTTATTATTTAAAAGACTTCTTTTTCTTACAATTTTCATACCATACTAATTCTTTTCTCAAGATGAATCAGTCTATCTGTTTCAAAGAAAAAATTCGTTCTTTTTTTTCAAATCAATGTCATACGGTATTTTTATCCAAGAATGATGCAAAGCTATTGATAATCCATTAAAGAACAATGGGTATTAGCGACTATTTTGTATAAGTTTTTTTACTTATTTAAGCAGGAAGGAGATGTGTTTAGGCGATCGCATTATGGCGAACGCTTTGTTGGAGGTTGAAGGTTGAAGGTAAATTTACAAACTGACGTTTTGTTTATTCGTTTATTTGTTGCGTTGTCGAAGCGATCAAACGAATGAGCAAAGCGTCAGCGTGTGTGAGGCGTGTAAACCGGAATGCTTATTCAGGTAGTGCTTCAAATTCTTCTTTCCCTACTCCACAGAGCGGACAAACCCAATCGTTCGGGATATCTTCAAAAGCAGTTCCCGGATTTATACCTCCATCAGGATCACCGATTTCCGGATCATAAATGTAATCGCATACGGTGCAAATGTACTTTTTCATAGATCAATTATTTTAAAAATTTATTCGGTTAAATTTATTCTTTTTTTTACGCAATCTATCCAAAAAGGATTGAAATATATTAGGAGAAGGTGATTTTTATAATGGATGGTGATTTTCAAGTTGAATAGAAACAGAAAATACGTTTCAGGGTGTTTTCTTAGGGGCATAAAAAAAAGTTTCGGGCCATCACGGCTGGAAACTTTTCACTACTAACTAACTTAATACAAACTTATGAAAAAATATATCTTTTTATCTTCAATGCAAATATAAACTCATTTTGTTGGCTTATTATGTCAACGTGATGACGTTATGATTAAGAAAGAGCAAAAAGGATGCCGCTATGTGCATCCTTTTCTGATATTACCGTTTATTCACACAGTTTATTATTTTATTAACTATATGCTTCAATAGTCTGTGTTTTGGGGATCAAAGTTAGTCCACCCGTTCAACCAAGTGTCGCCGGCAGCAAAAGCACCGATATAAGAAACGGTTTGCATTCCTTCGAGAAAACGATCGCTGAAGGAAGCTCCGGAAAGCAATGGGCTCCCGGCTTGCGGCATATAATTGACTCCTATCTTTTCGGTTGCCCCCGTCAGCATCAGTGCGTCGATGGTGGTGGTCCGGTTTTGATAAGCGGCATTCAAAAAGAAGTCCGAAGAAAAAGAGCTGGTGGAATTGGCATCTACGGTAGCCTTACCATTTACATAAGTTACTTTTTTGTCCTGATAAATTTTATTTGCATCGCTACCGGTGATCCCCATTCCGGCGAAGTAAAGGTGCTGAAGTTTCAGTAGACCTTCGGTAGCAGACTTTTGAGTGCTTCCTTTTTCGTTGTCGAGGATCAGTCCGATAGGGAATCCGACAGCCACGGAATTGAAGCAGCTCAGGCGGCTATTCCGACGGATGTGCATCGCGGCTTGGAATTTCCCTAATCCTGAACCATTGGCAGGATTGTAAGCTCCACCATTGATATAGGTTTCATCGTTTTTGAAGTTTTCGTCGCGTCCCATCGGTCCGATGAAAGTAACGTTGCTAAATACCGCTGTTGTGTAAGGCTCCACAGCAGCTCCATCTCCGCAATTATCCGATTCAAAGCCATTTGACTGAGATATATCTGCCAGTCGAGGATCACGAACGCTTAGGCAAAATTGTACTTTTCCTGAAAAACCGTTGTCTGTATCAAATTCATCGTCCCAGCCCTTGTAGGCGATCAGGTATTTGCAATTCACCGAACCGCCGAACCATTCGTAAGAGTCGTCGTTGGAATAAGACACCTGTACGTGATCAATGATTGTGCCGCTTCCGACAGATCCTAAGGTGAGGGCATTGATTTCCTTGTCTTTTTCAAAAGGATAGCCGGCAAATTCAATCCGCACGTAGCTCAATATCCCTGAATTATCGGCATTGTCATTGCCACCGTGATGTGTTCGCGGTCCACCTTCAATCTGCATATCATTCCCCTGATTGTTCTTTGCTTTTCCGCATAGGATCAAACCGCCCCAGTCTCCCGGTTTACGTTGTCCTTTGGGTTGAGCGGAAGTAAATACAATCGGTTCGCTCGCCGTACCTTTGGCAAACAATTGTCCGCCCCGCTCTACAATCAGGGCAGCTTTTGTTGTCTTATCCCCTTTGATCACTGATCCAGCCTCTATGGTCAGCTTTGCACCCTCCCGAATGTACACCCAACCTTTCAGGTAGTAGGTGCCTTTCTTTAATGTCTGGTTGCCTGAAAATACAAATTCTTGACTGCCATCACCGATTACATTCCCCTCAAAGAGAAGGTTGCCGTTGGAAACAATCCCTCCATCGGTCGGTTCGCCACTGTCATCACTACATCCACCCAAAGTAAATGCTACAAAGGCAGATAATACTAAACTCATTAATTTGAACTTTTTCATTCTTTTAAATTTAAAATAAAGGTTTACGTTTTTTAGTTTCTTGTTTTATTTATGCTTTGATAAGCGATTCTAAATAGTAGGTTTATGTCTTTAAAATCATTCGTTGTTAGAGGGTGAAACTAAGGCTCAGTCCGTAATTTCGTCCCGGTTTGTATTCTTTGGTTATTTCCCTGTGTTTGCGAGTCGCCCCATTTTTATTTACTTCCGCCATTTGTTGAAATAAGACCTTCTCTGCCAAAACGTCCCGCACGTTGGCACGGATTTCCCAGCGTTTACAAAATTTCTGAGAAAGACTTATGTCCAATGAATTGCGGGGCATTTCATAAGAGTTGGGGACATTCTTTGTTTCATCACCTCCGGTGGTTCCGACACTTCTCCCCACTCCCACGATTCTTTTACCAATCCGATTGTACAGCAGTCCGGCTCCAAATCCCACTGTTTCATTCTGATAAAAGAGTCCGGTGTTGATCAAATAAGGCGATTGTCCCTGCATCGGACGATTTTCTTCTTTGCTGCCTTTTGTAAAATTCACTTTGCTTTTTATCAAAGATCCATTAAAAGTCAGGCTAAAATTTTTCAGTCCAATAAATTCCAAGCTTTTCCGTATGTCCAACTCTATCCCATAGTTGTCTGCCGACAAGGCATTCAGGTAGGAATAGGTTAGATCGGTCCCTCCTGAAACGGTGTAAGTCCATTCTATCGGATGATTAAATTTCTTATAAAATAGGGCTAAAGTGACCTGTTCTCCATTTCCGGGGTACAATTCGTAGCGTAGATCCAGATTTTGGATATAAGCGGCTTTTAAATCGGTATTTCCCATCACCGGACTTGCCAAATCAAAGTCGTAATATACAGAGGTGGATACCTCCCTAAATTCCTGACGGTTGACGGAACGTCCGTATGCAAAGCGTAGTTGATGGATATCCGAAAATTGATAGGAAGCATTGAGAGAAGGAAAGAAGTCGTTGCCTTTGTAGTAGAGGCTTCTGGGACTTTTCACATCGTCTTTTGTGTTGCTGATTAATTCCATTTGGTTGTTTTCGTACCGCACACCGGCATAAACGTTCAGCCGTCCCAGAGGAATATTTAAGCCCAAGTAACCGGCAAGCAAGGTGTTGTTGCCCGAATAATCATTTCTCTTTTTTACTTCTTCGAGTAGGTATAGTTTATCCGCACCATAATTTTCAGGAACTAAGAGGTCATTGATGCCCATATAGAGGAATCCGTTTGGTAAGGAGGTTTGCGACTGATCCCAACCATAGAAGAATGAGCGAGTCAGGTATTCTCTTGTCCGGTATTCAGCATACACACCTGCTTTCAAATCCGGTGTAAAATCACCCAAGCTCAGGTTTTGTTGATAGTTCAAGCCTGTCGAGATAATATGTTCGTGCAAACGGGTGAACTCCCGGCTGATGTCGTTGCTCCCCACTTTCAATTCTCCCGCCTGATTACTTCCCGCCTCACTCTGTAAGAAACGCCGACGATCCGGAAGGCTGCGGTTTGCATAGGCGTATCCGGCATTCCAATTTAATTTTGCCGTTTCAAATTCGTGTGTCCCTGTCAATTGTCCATTATAGGTGGTGCGACTGGAGTAATAATATTCAACGCTCTCTTCCTCATCGTTTTGTGCGCTCACCCCCGTTCTGCTTGTGTATCTGTCTTTTCCTACCTGATTAAAAATATTTTTAAATTGATAGCGGCTGCGACTGTTATTCGGAACGAACGTGAGGTTCATCATTGCTCCCACCCGCGTATCGTGGCTGTATTGGTTGTCCTTGCTGCGCCGTAAATAAGCCGAGCGGTCGTTTTCTTCATCATAGGTCCCGAAGAGAGAGTTTTCCATATTCAAGAAGGTGCGGTAGGCATCACTGTAATTGACGGTGGCGATGAATCCGTATTGAGATCCGTTGCGATCTTCCCATTTCCGATTCAGGGCGGCATTCACACTAAGATTTGTCAGCGGTCGTCTTTTTTTAATTCCCCAGTCATTGTTGAGGTTGTTAGCCAAGAGGTTGATCCGATTCGTGTTTTCATATTTCGCCATCGGACGTTCAATTCCCCCGTCGAGGCTTCTGAAGTTGTGATCAAATCCCAGAAAATCCAATTTTCCCCCTTTCGGCTCAAAAAATGACCGTCCGTGTGTCTGGTCGTTTATGTTTCCGCCGACAGAGCAATAAAATGAGTTCCGATCCGGAATATCTTTTGTATTTACTTGAATGAATCCGCCGGTGAAGTCGGCAGGATACTCCGGAGCAGGAGATTTTACGATCTGCATATTGTCTAATTGTGACGCAGGGATGATGTCAAATGAAAAGGCACGAGAGTCCGGTTCGGAGCTGGGTACGGCACTGTTATTAATCCATACGTTGTTGTATCGCTGTGATAGCCCACGCACCATCACGAATTTCCCATCAATGACGGAAATACCGGGGATGCGCCGGATGACTTCAGAGGCATCTTTATCCTGAGTACGCCCAATCATCTGACTGGATACGGCATTCATCACGACCGGCGCAGTTTTTGCCACATTGATCATCGCCGCTTCGCTGTTCATCCGCCGTACAGCTTTTACGGTGACCTCATCTATACTGATTGATTCCGCTTCTTGTTCGATACGAAGTTCAATTTCCCGGTTGTTTTCAACGATGACACTTTCGACGATGACGGGAGCGTATGAAATACACGATATTTTCAGATTATATTTTCCGGCTTTTATTCCGGTAATGATAAATTTACCATCTATGTCGGTTGCCGCACCGATAGTTGTGTTTTCGATCACAACGGCAGCCCCTATCACCGGTTCTTTGCTGGCTTTATCAACAACCGTTCCTTTAATATTTCCTTCTGCCCAAACACTTCCGACTGCACACACAGATATGAACAATCCTAAAAAAAACATTTTTAAATACATAGTTTGCATCAAATTCATTTCGTTATACTTTATCTTTGATTTCGATGCAAAAATGAGGTGGAAATGTTACAATGCTGTATCGTGCTTGTTAAGATATTATGACAAAAAACGAAAAGTGAAAGATGGCTCTTTCACTTTTCGTTTTTCACTTTTTTATTTTCTAAGTTTTTTAGTAGGCTTTTGCGATCAACACTCTGCGGTGTGAGGGTTTCCCGGTCACCATACATTTTCCTTCTTCCTCTACGCTATCGAAAGGGATACACCGAATTGTCGCTTTTGTATCAGTCTTGATGCGTTCTTCTGTTTCCGGCGTACCATCCCAATGGCAAAGGAAAAATCCACCTTTTGTTTCCAAGAGTTTTTTAAATTCGTCATAGGTGTCTACTTTCGTAATCATCCCTTCGCGGAATGTGAACGCCTTTTTATAAATATTCTCCTGAATATCTTGTAATAATTTTTCAATGTAGTCTGCAATTCCCTCCTGCGGTAAAGTTTCTTTTTCTAAGGTATCGCGACGGGCTATTTCTATCGTTCCGTTTTCTATATCCCGTTCCCCCATCGCCAGACGCACAGGGACACCCTTGAGTTCGTAATCAGCAAATTTCCATCCGGGTTTCTGTGTATCCCGGTCGTCATATTTGACAGAAATACCTTTTGCTTTCAAGTTGTCTATTATTTGCTGTGCTTTTTCCGTGATTTTTCTTAATCCTTCCTCGCCTTTGTAGATCGGGACGATGACTACCTGTATCGGAGCTAATTTAGGAGGCAAAACCAGACCTCGATCATCGGAATGTGCCATAATTAAAGCTCCCATCAGTCGGGTAGATACCCCCCAAGACGTTGCCCACACGTAATCTCGTTCTCCTGCCTGATTGGTGAATTGTACATCAAATGCTTTCGCAAAATTTTGTCCAAGGAAATGAGAGGTTCCGGTTTGTAGTGCTTTTCCATCCTGCATCAATGCCTCGATGGTAAAGGTATCCAATGCTCCTGCAAAGCGTTCTGTTTCGCTCTTGCATCCCATCACAACGGGAACCGCCATCCAGTTTTGAGCAAATTCGGCATATATACGAATCATTTTATTGGCTTCTACCAAGGCTTCTTCTTTGGTGGCGTGAGCAGTATGCCCTTCTTGCCACAGAAATTCTGCTGTCCGCAAGAACATACGGGTCCGCATTTCCCAACGCATCACATTTGCCCATTGGTTGCACAAAATAGGTAGATCCCGATAAGATTGTATCCAATTTTTATAGGTACTCCAAATAATTGTTTCCGAAGTAGGACGAATGATATATTCTTCTTCCAATTTTGCCTCCGGATCGACAATTAAGCCGCCTCCCTTTGGATCGTTTTTCAGTCGATAGTGAGTGACTACGGCACACTCTTTGGCAAATCCCTCTACGTGATCAGCCTCCTTTGTAAAAAAGGATTTAGGGATTAGTAAGGGGAAATAAGCATTTACGTGTCCTGTTTCTTTAAACATATCGTCTAATTGCCGTTGGATTTTTTCCCAAATAGCGTATCCGTAAGGCTTGATCACCATACATCCCCGTACAGCCGATTGTTCCGCCAATCCGGCTTTTACCACTAATTCATTGTACCATTGTGAATAGTCTTCGCTTCTTGATGTTAAAAATTTGCCCATCTTCTTATTATTTGATAAAACGGAAGCAAATTTACGGAAAAAAGTAGTATATCTGCTTGAAATGAACTATTTTTATTCCAGCATAGTCAAGTTCTGTTATTATAAAGTGGATATAAACCTTGAAAACATAACTTTACGAACTTTATAGATAAGCTTTTATTCTTGGTACACTTTTTGATAGTTATCAGTAAACAACTAAAACATAGCATTATGAAACCTCTTTTATACATCACTGTCCTTATTCTTTTCCTCTCCGCCTGCTCGGCGAATCGGAATTTCAGTAGTACCGTGGAGGATGATATTTACTACGTTCCAGGAAAGAAGGCTCTCGTAGTCAAGGAAGTAGAAGAGCTTACAGGACAAGAGATCACGCTGAATGATGAGAAGATTTTGGCAGAGAAGCCCTCCCGTTACGCGGGGAGCAGTACACCTCCCGCAGCCTTTTCACGCAGCCAATCCTCTGTGGTAAATACCCGTTCGGGGCAATTAGAGCAAATCAATTTAGCTGATATGACGGAGCAGGCTCAGGAAATATTTGCGAATAACGATGCCGTTGAAACAACTCTCTATGAAAATGCAGGCTACTGGATTGGTGGTTACCGCGGTAGTGAGAATGAACTATCGGAGATACAACGTATTATAAATCTATATCCTCAAGGATTCGGTTACTTTAATTCTAACGGTCAAAACATTGCTATTGAATTATCTTTTGATCCGGATTGGAATGTGTATACAGATAATGGACGATATTGGTGGTTTCCATCCAATACGAACATTAATCTCTATTCTTCTTTGCTTTTTGGTACTTACCCCAAATATATTTGGACCGTTGCGTGGGATAATCCCCGCTTTGACAGTTGGGCCTTTAACAATAGTTTCAATAGCGGATTTAATATCGGTTTCAACACCGGATGGTATGGCTCGTCAGGTTGGGGCTTCAATATTGGCTGGAATACCGGCTGGTATAATCCTTGTTATAACAACTGGTACGGTTGGAATCATCCTTGGTATGGCGGGTATTATCCCGGCTGTGGAAATGGGTATTGGCATCATCCGCATTGGGGACACGACTATTGGGGTGACGGGAATTGGGGAAATGGAAATTATCCGAATTGGGGACCTCCATCCGCTAACAGACCTCCTTTAGCAGGGCATCGTCCGGGAAATGGTGGCGGAGTGAGTGGCATCCGTCCGGGCAATCCTTCACGTCCTTCTCAGAGTTTCCGTCCGGGCAATAGTACGCGTCCATCGGGTATTACACGTCCTAATACAACAACACGTCCCAATACGGGAAGTTCAATTCGTCCGGGTAGTGCAACAACAAGACCGGGAATAACCCGTCCGGGCAGCAATACACAACAACCTATTCGTCCGGGTAGCGGAATGACACGTCCCAATGTAACACGCCCGAACAATAATCAACAGCAACAGACACGTCCGGGTAGCACTCGACCGGCTGTACGTCCAAATTCAAATATGACCCGCCCGGCTACCTCTCCGACAAGGCAGCCAGCAACACGCCCGTCTACCAGTAATAATCAGTATACGCGTCCTGCCACGGGAAATAACGGTAACATAAAGAATTATTCCCGACCACAGAATAATTCCCGACCTACTTATAATAATAATTCAAGCACCCGGTATAATTCAGGCAGCAACAGTATGCCTACTCGAAGTAATAGCGGTAGCAGTTATTCTCCCCAACGAAACGGAGGTAACACCGGTGGCGCTTCACGAACAGGAACCGTTACCCGTCCAACCAGACGATAGAAAGAAGAAATTTCACAAAGTAAAATGATACAGGTATGAAAAAATTCTATATAGTTGCAGCCTTATTTTTAGCAGGGAATGTGTTATACGGACAAACCTTTGAAGATGCTGCCCGTTTTTCACGATTGACAAATTTTGGGACAGCGCGTTCGGCCGCAATGGGCGGCGCGTTCGGTGCATTGGGTGGAGATCTTTCTACAATGAGTTATAATCCTGCCGGAATGGGAGTGTTCCGAAAATCAGAAGTAGCCTTTAGTCCTTTATTGAATTTTAATACGACGAAATCAGGACGCGGAGCTATTGAGGATGCCTCTTTTCAAATAGGCAATTTAGGAGGTGTCATCAGTTTCTATTCGCCTAACTTTGATTGGAGGGGATTCAATTTTGGCATCAGCTATACTAATTTAAATAATTTCAACCGAAAAATGAAACAATTGGTGCCTGAATCTTATACTTCTCTTACTAATAAATGGGCATTTGAAAGTAGCGGAACACCACCGGAAGATTTGCCAAATTTATCTCCATTTGGTGCTAATCTTGCTTACAATACTTATCTGATCTATAAGGATGAAAATAATGACTATTTTTCCATTTTGGAAATGCAAGCTCAAAACGGTGATGTATATAACGAAGTAGTCAGCCAATCCAAAACCATCAAAGAAGACGGCTATCAAGGAGAATATGCTTTTTCTTTTGGAACAAATTATAAAGATAAATTGTATCTCGGTATGACCGTTGGGCTGCAATCGCTTTCGTATAAAACGAAATCTACTTATAATGAAGCAACTCCTCTTGACTCTCCTACCGGATTGGATCAATTTTTCTATGATGAATATCAACGTATTCAAGGGGTAGGTACCAATCTGAAGTTTGGAGTTATCTATCGCCCGATCCCTGAAATTCGTATCGGTGGTGCCATCCATACGCCCACTTGGTATAATCTCTCTTCCCGTTATTCTACGGCAATAGGAGCTTGGTATAATGGCACAGAAGCGGCTATCGGACGAAACGAGGAATCTTATCTGTCGCCCAGTGGAGAACTTTCAGTTGATTACAATATGCGTACACCTTGGCGGGCAATCGTCAGTTTGGCTACCGTATTGAAGCAAAAAGCAATCATTAGCGTTGATTATGAATATATTGATTATACTAATGCTAATTTCAGCGATGCATCGGATGGGTTTGATTATTACGAAACAAATCAGGGAATCAAAGATTATCTGAAAGCTACTCACAATTTCCGCGCCGGAGCAGAATATCGTTTCAATAGTATTTTTAGTCTTCGTGCCGGTTATTCCTTTTGGGACAGTCCTTATCACAATAACAACAAAAACTACGATAAAGTACAAGCGATCTCGGGTGGGTTTGGTTTAAATTTCGGTGTTTTTTATTGTGATGCTGCTTACGTACACAAGTATTCAAAGAATGAAACCATCTTTTATTCTTACTTTAATCCGACACTTCCACTTGGCAATCAATATACAGAATCAGCCCCTGTTAAAAATAAATACCTGAGTAACGAAGCCCATTTGACATTTGGTGTTCGTTTCTAAAATTCAAAAGGCAGACAGACAAAGATAGAAAATTGGAAATGAATCAGTCAGTTTTCTGTTTATATACAAATTATCTTTATCTTAGCTAAGTTTTAAATATATCAGTATGAGTAAAATTAATATTACTTGCGAAAATACACACCAAGACTATGAAATAAAATCAGGAACGACGTTACAAGATGTAAAAAAAATCGTATTTCCTGAAAATCATCACCATACCCTCGGAGCTTTGGTCAACAACGAATTGCAAGATTTACAATTCGTTGTTATGCATCCGATACGGATAAATTTTATTGATTTAAACACTTTGGAGGGTTACAGCATTTACACCCGTTCTCTGATTTTTGTTCTTTACCGAGCTGTCACGGAGCTTTTTCCCAAGAAGATTTTACGAGCAGAACATTTAATTTCAAACGGTATTTTTTGCCGTATTGCGAATAAGGATATTGTCCTAAATCCAGACATTATCGGTCTGATCAAAGCAAAAATGTCAGAAATTATTTCCAGTGATATACCTATTATCCGCGAAGAAATCCCGACTGATGAAGCCATTAAAATCTTTAGAAAAGCAGGATTAAAAGATAAGGCGGGTCTGTTGGAAACCCGCGGAAAGTTATATACATCTTTGTATTATTTGCACAATTTACCGGATTATTTTTATGGTATTCTTGCTCCATCAACAGGTTATTTGGATATATTCGGATTGATCCCCTACAAAGATGGTATGTTGTTACAACTTCCTAAACGCTCCGAATCGAAAGAATTGTTGCCCTTTATCCCGCAAGATAAGTTATTTCAGGTATTCAGTGAGCACAAACGCTGGGGAAAAGTTTTAGAAGTAACGGATATTAGCAATTGGAATCAAGTGGTTGAGCATAAATATGCCAGTTCGGTGATTAAAATCAGCGAAGCACTACACGAAAAGAAGATTTCTCAGATTGCCGATAAAATCAAAAATCGTCATAAAAAAGTGAAGGTGATTCTGATTGCAGGTCCCTCCTCTTCCGGGAAAACAACTTTTGGGAAACGCCTGAGCGTTCAGTTGATGGTCAATAGCATTAGACCTGTCAATCTTTCTCTCGATAACTATTTTGTCAATCGCGAATTAACTCCGCGAAATGAAAAAGGAGAATATGATTATGAAAGTATTGACGCGCTCGACATTGCTACTTTTACCGATAACATCCAGAGTTTACTGAAAGGCAAGGAAATAGAAATTCCTAAGTTTTCTTTTGAAACGGGACAACGTTATTACGATGGAGAAAAATTAAAAATCTCGCACAACAATGTGATTATCGTAGAGGGTATTCACGGACTGAATCCCCAATTGACTCGATTACTTCCGGCAGATAGTTTGTTCAAAATATTTATTTCAGCTCTAACTTCTATCTCTATTGATAATCATAATTTGATCAATCCAGCAGACAATCGCTTGATCCGACGAATGGTTCGTGATTATAAATATCGCAATTACTCAGCCCTCGACACATTGAAACGTTGGGAGAGTGTGTTGTTAGGTGAACAAAAGCAGATTGTCCCCTATCAGGAAGAAGCAGATGCAATGTTTAATTCTGCTTTAATTTATGAACTGGGTGCCTTGAAAACACAGGCAGAACCTCTGCTCCGGGAAGTGACCGAACAACATCCCGAACATTCTAAAGCTCTTCGGTTGTTGAAATTTTTTTCATATATCCGATCTATACCAATTCACGAAATACCACCCACCTCCATTTTACGGGAATTTCTGGGGGGCAGTAGCTTTAAATATTAACGATCGATAGGTTCATTTGTTACCTATAAAGGATGAATTACAATTTTGTTGTTTTTTGTAACCGATCTTCCTATATATTTCGTATAAATGGGAAATGCTTAACTCTACTTTGCAATGTTTCGATCTTATTGTATTTTTATTTTAGTTATCTCCCTTTTATTTTCCTGCCGAAAAAAAGAGAGTGTCCCAACACAGGAAATATTTCGACCGGTAAAGACAGCAAAAGTAGAAACATTAGGCAGTATCAATAAACAATATACCGGAACAGTAGAAGCTTGCCAATTCAGCGCGCTCGCTTTTAAAATTGCCGGTACACTTATAAAATTAAATACAATAGAAGGACAACAGGTAAAAAAAGGAGAGATGATTGCACAAATCAATCCTTCTGATTATCAACAACAATATCGGTCGAGCAAAGCCAATTACGAAGTAGCTCAATCTATCTTTGAGCGAACGAAACGCTTGTATGCCGTTAATGCTGTTGCCTTGCAAAATCTTGAAATAGCCAAAGCGGACTATATACAAGCCTCTTCGGCTCTCAGTATCGCTCAAAGGATGTTGGATTATACCATTCTGACTGCTCCTTTCGATGGTTTTATTGAAAAGCAATATGTAGAAAATCACGAAGAAATACTCACCGGTGAAGCGATTGTTAAATTAGTGAATCCTGAAAATATAGAGATTCATTTTATTTTACCCGAAACAAGCATTCCACTTTTACAAATTCCGAAAAAAATATATGTAGAATTTGATACTCGAAAAGGACAATTATTTATATCAGAAATTAAGGAACATATTTATTCCTCGAATGGTTACGGGATTCCCATAACATTAAACATTACTGACAAAGAATTTGCCCCTTATCGGAATGTAGTATATCCCGGTTTCTCCTGTAAAGTGTATTTTGAAATCGACCAGATGGTATCAAATAATTTTATCATTCCTGCTACCGCATTGTTTGAAGAAAAAGGGAATGAATATGTCTGGATTATTGATCCGCTCACTCAAACCGCTCATCGTGAAAAGGTGGCGAGTGTGAGAATAGACAAGCAAATATTAATAAAAGAAGGATTAAGAAGCGATGATTTAATTGTCATTGCAGGAATAGCCTCTATCCAAGAAGGACAAAAAGTAAGTATAAAGAAAGAAAATAATAACTAAACAAACAGACTATGAGCTTTATAAAAGAATTCAAAACGTTTGCTATGCGTGGCAATGTGATTGATATGGCAGTTGGTATTATTATCGGCGGAGCCTTTGGCAAGATTGTCGCTTCAGCAGTCAGTGACCTCATTATGCCTCCTATCGGACTATTGATTGGCGGTGTGAAATTTGAAAATTTGAAAATTATCTTAAAACAAGCTCATACGGATATAGCTACCGGAAAAATAACCGATGCTGTGAGTATTAATTACGGTAATTTCATCGGCACTGCCCTCGATTTTATTATCATCGCTTTCTGTATTTTTATGTTTATCAAGCTGATGAATGGTATGAAAAAGAAAGAAGAAACCTTACCAGCTCCTCCTCCTGCTCCCACAAAAGAAGAAGAATTACTAACAGAAATACGTGATTTACTAAAAGGTAATAAATAATATTTCCCTATTTTGGGTCAAACGATTCATTTATTGAAGGCTTACACACAAGATTATCTTTCCGTGTATGCGCCTTCAATAAATGAATTGTTTTTTAAGGCGAACTATTTTAAAATAGATTTGCTAATCGATAACCGGCAGATAATTGAAATACGTGATTTTTGTTGTTCCCACCATATTTGTCTTTGTCCATCACATTGCTTAAACCAATATTATAACGGGCAGAAAGCATCAGATTATCCCAATTGTAAGAAATGCCTACGGCAAAATTCAGAACGACGGTGTTGTTTTCCTTGATTTTTGTTTTTACCGTTGTATCACCGGATTTTCTTTTAGATTTGGCATTCAAGGCAAATCCTAATTCAGGTCCCAGATCAATACTCAAATCGTTGAGTACATAGAGCTTTGCTAACATCGGAATGTTTAGATAATTTACTCGCAGTTTGTATTTATCTCCATCAATTTTATCGCGTGTACCTTGTCTTGAGTATAATAATTCCGGTTGAATCGCTAAGAAATCAGAGAATCTAAATTCAGCAAATCCTCCTAAATGTACACTCAATTTATTTTTCATATCAAAATTCGTTATGTTGGTTACATTGAAGCCAACTTTCGGACCAATTGTTATGTCAATCTGAGCTTTTGCACTGAAAATTAATAAGATTGCTACCGAAAAGAGAAGTATTTTTTTCATTTTCATTCTATTTTAAGTTATACACTAATTCTGATTTTATACACTGATTAATTGTTTGGGAAAACTTTGTCGGACTTTAAAATAAGCCCATCCCTATTTTTTTTAAATAGCAAAAACTATGCCTTCATATAAGTATCCATTTGCTATCGTTTTAATTAGAATGCCCTTACCTTCACAACAATTTTTTTGATCATACCTTTTCCAATACAAGGAGCGTGAGCATCCTCTGGAAAGAAAACAACAAAATCGCCTAATGATAAAGTGACGTAGAGCTGAGGCTTGTCTGCATAAAAGGTTATGTCTTTTTCTTCCTGATAACCACCCTCCTTTTCTTCCTTCAAGCATTTGCGATCTTGCCATCCAAAAGTTTCTTCACCGATCAAGGGTAATTGTATATCAATATATTTATCGTGTGTTTCTAATTTTGCGACGTTTTTTTCTTTACCTTGCACTTCGCTCACACTGATCGAAGCATTTTCACCGTCTATCTCCATTTTCCCAATAGGAAGAGAAGTGAGATGATGGGAGCGGATATAATCAAAAACTTTTTTGAAATGCGGGTTCAAAATTTCAATCCTTGCTGTGTTTTTTAATGAACCAATAATCATCTTTTTCTATTTTTTATTAGCAGTGCGCAAATGTATAAAAAATTCGTATAAAAACACTATCTTTGTAGCATCAACGGATTGTATTAATCCCTTGTATGAAAAAGTTTATAAAGTCCATCAGGTCTGAAAAGTTTGTGGATTTCGTAGGTCGTTTATATAAGAGTCAGCTACCGAGCAAGACGTGATCCTATCAATAAAGATGCTCAAAACTTTATGAACTTGAAGCCCCTAAAAGGGGAACTTTATAAATATTATAACACAACTTATGAATCACAAAGCAGGATTTGTCAGTATTGTAGGAAACCCCAATGTGGGTAAATCAACTCTAATGAATCAGTTGGTCGGAGAAAAAATTTCGATCATCACCTCTAAATCGCAGACGACACGCCATAGGATCAAGGGAATTGTCAATACGGATGACTTTCAAATTGTATTTTCAGATACACCGGGAGTTGTCAAGCCCAGTTATAAAATGCAGGAATATATGCTTGAATTTTCAAAATCTGCATTGGTGGATGCTGATATTATTCTGTATGTAACAGACGTGGTAGAATCCTTTGAAAAGAACCTTGATTTTATTGACAAGGTGAACAAATCAGAAACTCCGGTATTGTTGGTTATCAATAAAATTGATCTTACAACACCGGAAAAATTAGATTTACTCTTCGATAAATGGAAAGAATTAATTCCACGCTCAGAAGTTTTCCCCCTGTCGGCAAAAGAAAATTTTAATGTGGATAATCTTTACAAAAGGATTGTTGAGCTTTTGCCTGAAGGAGAACCTTATTTTCCCAAAGACGACCTGACAGATCTGCCTTCTCGCTTTTTTGTTTCTGAAATTATCCGCGAAAAGATATTAGAGAATTACGAAAAGGAGATCCCCTATTCGGTTGAAATTGAGGTAGAAGAATTTAAAGAAGAAGGGAAACGTCTCAATATTATGGCAACAATTTATGTTGAACGCTCTTCCCAGAAGGGAATTATTATTGGTAGTCAAGGAGAAGCTTTGAAAAAGGTCGGCACAGAAGCACGCTTGGATATTGAAGCTTTTTTCGATAAAAAAGTATTTCTCAGTCTTTATGTGAAAGTCCTGAAAGATTGGCGCAGTAAAGAAAATGAATTAAAGAATTTCGGATACGCAAATAAATAAAAGTTACAAGTTGAAAAGTCACCGGTAATAGTCTATCGTCTGAAGCCGAGACTTATTTTTCTGTAATCTGTAACACAAACACAATGAGCAACATCGTAGCAATAGTAGGAAGGCCAAATGTAGGAAAATCAACGCTTTTTAACCGATTAGTCGGTACACGGAAAGCGATTGTCAATGAAGAAAGCGGAGTGACACGCGACCGTAACTACGGCAAATCGGTCTGGAATGGTAAAGAATTTTCCGTGATCGATACAGGTGGATATGTTTCCAATAGTGAAGATATTTTTGAAGAAGAAATTAATAAGCAAGTCATTTTAGCTCTTGACGAAGCGGATGTAATCCTTTTTATGGTTGATGTAGAAAATGGTATTACAGACTTGGATCAGAATTTTGCTCGCTTGTTACGTAATATCAAGAAGCCTATCTACCTGATCGCAAATAAAGTAGATAACTCCGATCGTATTTATGACGCACAAGAATTTTACCGTTTGGGGATTCCCGGAGAAGTATTTTGTGTTTCTTCTGCCAACGGATCGGGCACAGGAGATTTGTTGGATGCAGTGGTATCTAATTTTAAAGAAAATACTCTTGAAGATACAGAACATTTACCTCACATCACGATTGTTGGACGTCCCAATGTAGGTAAATCATCTACTATAAATGCTTTGATTGATCAAGAACGTAATATCGTAACAGATGTAGCCGGAACAACCCGTGATACCTTAAATACCCGTTATACTCGTTTTGGCTATGACTTTATGCTAATTGATACAGCTGGTGTGCGTAAAAAAGCAAAGGTCAACGAAGATGTTGAATTTTATTCGGTGATGCGTTCGATCAGGGCTATTGAAGAATCAGATGTTTGCGTATTACTGATTGATGCAGTACAAGGAATGGAAGCACAAGATTTAAATATTTTCCACCTGATTGAAAGAAATAGAAAAGGCGTCGTTATTGTTGTCAATAAATGGGATCTTGTTGAAAAAGACGGCAAGACTTTGTTAGAATATGAAAATGAACTGAAGGATAAAATTGCTCCTTTCAAGGATGTAGATATTATTTTTGCTTCCGCATTAACCAAACAAAGGCTGTTAAAAGTATTAGAAGCAGCTATGCGAGTCTATAATAATCGAATGCAAAAATTAAAGACATCGGAAGTAAACCGCGTGATGCTGGAAGCTATCGAGAATTATCCACCCCCCAGTATGAAAGGTAAGTATGTGAAGATTAAATATGTCACCCAGTTGCCCACACACGCACCCACTTTTGCATTTTATTGCAATCTGCCGCAATATGTAAAAGATCCTTATAAGCGTTATTTGGAAAATAAGATTCGGGAAACGTGGGATTTTACGGGAGTTCCGTTACAAATCTTTATGCGGAAAAAGTAATATCAAAGATTTGCACAGACAAGGCTCGTAGTTTGTTTATTTGTTTCAGTTTAAACGATTAAATAAACTATGAGCCTTGTCTATAATTCCCCAAACAAATAAAAAAAGCATTTTTGTAATTTCCGATATTTTAACGTTCTACCTTTCCCTTTTAATCTTTTAATATTACCTTTGCACGTATTTCAAAAAATAGTATGATAGGAAAAGGCAGCGTGCAGCACGAAGGTATTATTAAAAGTATATCACCACAAACGATTGAAGTGGTGATTAATAGCCATTCAGCCTGCTCGGATTGTCACGCTAAAGGTGCTTGTGGTATGGCAGATGTAAAACAAAAAATCATTACAGCCCGTCGACCGGAAGGTGATGTTCAAATTGGTGATTCAGTGACCGTCTACGCCACAATGAATCACGCTATATATTCTGTTGTATTAGCCTACATCCTCCCTTCTGTTGTAGTTGTCGCCGCAATCTTTTTTTTAGAAAAATTCGGAAGTAATGAATTGTTGGCAGCAATAGGCAGTCTACTATTACTATCTATGTATTTTTTCGGTTTATATATCTTTCGAGATAGAATCAATAAAAAGATCAAATTCACTGTGGAAAGATAGATAATTATTAAATATTAAATATGAGTACAATTGTTATTACAATCATTTCGCTATGTGCTATTGGTATAGTATCCGCAGTAATACTCTATTTTGTAGCACAAAAATTTAAAGTGGAAGAAGACCCCCGGGTAGATATTGTCGAAGGATTACTTCCAGGAGCTAATTGTGGTGGTTGCGGTTATCCGGGCTGCAGAGGATTAGCAGAAGCTACCGTAAAAGCCGATACAATGGATGGTATTTTATGTCCTGTTGGTGGAGCAGAAACGATGAATAAAATCGCAGCAGCTTTAGGACGAGAAGTGAAAATGCAGGCACCGAAAATTGCTGTTGTGAGATGTAACGGCAACTGTGACAATCGTCCACGTACAAGCCAATACAATGGAGCACATTCTTGTGCCATTGAACATTCTCTGTATGTCGGCGATACTGCTTGTGCATTCGGCTGTTTGGGATGTGGGGATTGTGTTGAAGCCTGTCCGTTTGATGCCATCCATATAGATAGTAAAACGCTTTTACCGATAGTTGACGAAAAAAAATGTGTGGCTTGTGGAGCTTGTGTAAAAGCTTGTCCCCGCACTATCATCGAATTACGCAATAAAGGTCCCAAAGACCGACGTATCTTTGTTTCCTGTGTCAACAAAGATAAAGGTGCTGTTGCCCGGAAAGCCTGTAAAGCGGCTTGTATTGGTTGTGGAAAATGTGTGAAAGAATGCCCATTCGAAGCGATTTCACTTGAAAATAATTTAGCTTATATTGATTTTAACAAATGTCGATTATGCCGAAAATGTGTAGGTGTCTGTCCTACGGGAGCTATTCAGGAAGTAAATTTTCCACTAAGAAAGAGTGAAAACGAAACGACCCAAACAACTACCCCATCGGTTAATTCTTCACCGGAATCAGCCGCTCAAACGACACCTCCGGAAGTATGTCCTGAATCAAAAATTTAAAACTTATACGCCGTGTTAAAGACATTCAAAATAGGTGGTGTTCATCCACCTGAAAACAAACTATCAGCAGGCGAGAAGATAAATGTATTACCTCTTCCAGAGCAGGTAATCATTCCGCTTGGACAGCACATCGGAGCACCTGCAACCCCTATCGTACAGAAAGGCGATACGGTAAAAGCCGGTCAATTAATCGCAAAAGCTTCCGGATTTGTTTCTGCCAATATCCACAGTTCCGTATCAGGGACCGTAATAGCTATTGACTCTATTCAAGATGCCGCCGGTTTACCTAAGCCTGCTATCACTATTCAAGTAGAAGGAGATGAATGGATGCCGGAAATCGATCGAACGGAAAAGGCTGAACACAATATCACCCTAAACAAGGAAGAAATCATCAAATCCATTGCCGCTGCCGGCATCGTCGGTATGGGTGGAGCAACTTTCCCAACACAAGTGAAGTTAACGCCTCCACCGGGAAATAAAGCAGAAATATTGATTATCAACGGTGTGGAATGTGAACCCTATCTGACAGCCGATCACCGTATTATGCTGGAAAAGGCAGAAGAAATTATTATCGGTGTGAAAATTTTGATGAAAGCACTGGATGTAAAAAGAGCGATCATCGGCATTGAAAATAATAAAAAAGATGCCATAGCCCATTTGCAAGCTATTTCAGAGAAAGCATTAGGCATAGAAATTTGTCCTCTGAAATTAAAGTATCCACAAGGAGGTGAAAAGCAATTAATTCAGGCAATCTACAACAAGGCTGTGCCATCAGGCGCACTCCCCATCGCTGTCGGCGCGGTAGTACAAAATGTAGGAACGGCTTTTGCTGTATATGAGGCGGTGATGAAAAATAAACCATTGGTAGAAAGAGTGGTCACGGTGACCGGAAAATCTGTTAGACATCCCGGAAATTTTCTTTGTCGCATTGGTACCCCTATTTCTAAATTAATCGAAGCGGCAGGTGGTCTACCGGATGATACGGTAAAAGTTATCGGAGGCGGTCCGATGATGGGACGTTCAATAGTAAATATTGATTCGCCGGTTATGAAAGGTAGCAGTGGCATATTACTGATTAATGAGAAAGAAGGCGAACGCAAAGAGATGCGTAATTGCATCCGTTGTGGCAAATGTGTATCGGCTTGCCCTATGGGCTTGGAGCCCTATTTACTGGCAAAACTTGCAATGTTAAATCTAACCGAACGGATGGAAGAAGAAAAAGTGATGGATTGCATTGAGTGTGGCTCTTGTAGTTTTACTTGTCCTTCAAACAGACCGTTACTCGACTATATTCGGTTGGGAAAAGGACGGACAGGTACAATGATTCGGAACAGAAAGAAATAAATATGAATATGTGAAAGTTCAGATGTGCGTGAAATAGAAAGCAGTTTCCCTATCCTGAATTTACTAATTGAAAAGCTTATGAATAATTTTTTAATATCTCCTTCTCCACATATTCACAATGGTGATTCCATTGAAAAGAATATGTATGGAGTGCTTATAGCACTGGTACCTGCGTTCATTTGTTCCGTACTGTTTTTCGGTATGGGCGCAATTATTGTAACGCTTACCTCAGTGCTGGCTTGTCTTTTTTTTGAATATGCCATACAGAAATTTCTGATGAAACAACAACCGACTATTTGTGACGGTTCTGCCCTCATTACTGGTGTGTTGTTGGCATTCAACGTACCGTCTAATTTACCAATATGGATCATTATCATCGGTGCCTTAGTCGCTATTGGTATCGGGAAAATGAGTTTCGGTGGATTGGGCTGTAATATTTTTAATCCGGCATTGGTGGGACGTGTATTTTTATTGATCTCTTTCCCCGTGCAAATGACCACGTGGCCTTTGGCTCAAGGATTTTCCGGATCATATTTAGACGCACAAACAGGTGCTACCCCTTTAGCAATGCTGAAAGAGGCAGTAAAGACCGGACAATCGGTAACAGATCTGCTTTCCGCAGACAGTTTTATCGGTTATAAAAATATGCTGATTGGAAATATGGGCGGAAGTCTTGGAGAAGTGGCAGCCTTTGCCTTACTGATAGGACTTGCATATATGCTGATCCGTAAGATTATCACTTGGCATATTCCAGTGACTATTTTTGCTACCGTTATCATATTCAGTAGTATCCTGAATTTCTGCAATCCGGAGAATTTCGCAGGTCCAGCATTTCATCTGCTATCCGGCGGTATGATGTTGGGAGCAATCTTTATGGCTACGGATTACGTAACCTCACCAATGACCCACAAAGGAATGATTATCTATGGTGTAGGTATCGGACTCCTAACAGTTGTAATCCGTGTATTTGGTGCCTATCCGGAGGGAATGTCTTTTGCCATTCTGATTATGAATGCTTTGACACCGTTAATCAACAGATATTGTAAACCGGTAAGATTTGCCTAACAGCTGGATTTTGACAAACGATCTCCCTATAAGAGAAGAAAGTCATTTATCCACAATCTAAAATCAATAAGAGATGGGAAAGAAATTAGAGTCAAACTTTACAAATATGGTGGTAGTATTATTTACTGTCACCCTGATCGCTTCAGCAACAGTCGGATATGTAAACTCATTAACAGCAGGACCGATTCAAGCAGCGAAGCAAGCAAAGCAAGTAGATGCCATCCAACAAGTTATTCCCGGGACATTTGATAATGACCCCAATGCCGATGTATGGGAAGTAGAAACACCCGATGGTGGAAAATTGGAATTCTATCCGGCAAAGAAAAACGGAGAACTCGTAGGCACAGCAGTGAAGACCTACACCAACAACGGATTCGGTGGACAAGTATGGTTGATGGTAGGATTTAATCCGGATGAAACAATTGCCAACTATTCGATTCTGGAGCACAAAGAAACGCCGGGACTTGGTTCTAAAATGGATCAATGGTTTACGAAAGATGGTAAAGGAAATGTAATTGGTAAAAAACCGGGCACCAAAGGACTGAAAGTACGCAAAGACGGTGGAGACGTAGATGCTATTACTGCCGCTACTATTTCTTCACGGGCATTTTTAGATGCTGTCAATCGTGCAGCAGCCGGATTGGCAGGAAATGCAGATGCAACCTCTGGAGCGACACAACAGGATAAAAGTAATTAACGATTATAAATTTATCAATTATGAACAATATAAAAGTCTTAACCAACGGTATGTTCCGAGAGAACCCGACATTTTCACTATTGTTGGGTATGTGTCCTACACTGGGAGTGACAACCTCTGCCATCAATGGTATGGGGATGGGACTTGCCACAGCCTTTGTGCTGGTTATGTCTAATCTTGCGATTTCTTTAGTCGCAAATATCATTCCGGATAAGATCCGCATACCTTCCTTTATCGTGATTATCGCAGCTTTCGTTACAGTTGTAGATATGTGTATGGCTGCTTACCTACCGGCTTTGCACGCTTCATTAGGATTATTTATTCCGTTGATCGTTGTCAATTGTATCGTATTGGGACGTGCAGAAGCCTTTGCTTCTAAAAATAAGGCACTCCCCTCTATGTTAGACGGTCTGGGGATGGGACTTGGATTTACACTTAGTTTGACCCTTTTGGGTACCATCCGAGAGATTCTTGGAAGCGGTAAGGCATTTAATCTACCAATCTTTAACGAAAACTATGGTATGTTGATTTTCGTCTTGGCTCCGGGAGCATTCTTTGCTCTGGGCTACCTGATCGCTCTTGTAAACAAAATCAGAAAAGCTAACTAACTATGGAATATATATTAATTTTTATAGCAGCAGTCTTTGTAAACAACATTGTACTGGCACAATTTCTGGGAATTTGTCCATTTCTGGGTGTATCTAAACGAGTATCTACGGCATTGGGAATGGCGGGTGCTGTTACTTTTGTCATTATCCTGTCAACATTGGTGACATTCATCGTTCAAAAAACGATTCTGGATGCCTTCAATATTCAGTTTATGCAGACCATTACCTATATCTTGGTGATTGCCGCTTTAGTACAAATGGTGGAAATTATATTGAAAAAAGTAAGCCCTTCGCTTTATCAGGCTTTGGGTGTATTTTTACCGTTAATCACTACAAATTGCTGTGTATTAGGTGTTGCTATTATGGTGATTCAAAAAGATTTCAATCTGCTGCAATCCATCGTTTTTGCAGGTTCTACGGCTTTAGGCTTTGGACTTGCCCTAACGATTTTTGCCGGTATACGTGAACATTTGGAATTGGTATCAATACCCAAAGGAATGCAGGGTTCGCCCATTGCTCTCGTCACAGCCGGTATTCTGGCAATGGCATTTATGGGATTTTCCGGAATTGTATAGTAAAAAGATGAACATATTATAAATTTGAATCATCATCTATGCAATTACCCCTGAAACATCCTATATTTGAAATACTTTCTGATCTTGCCACTGAAAAAAGACTGGAAACTTATGTTATTGGTGGATATGTACGCGATTTATTACTCCAACGTCCGTCCACAGATATAGATATTGTTGTACACGGCAGTGGTATCGAATTAGCAGAAGCGGCAGCTCAACGACTGGGAAAACTGAAAGTGTCTGTCTTTAAGAATTTTGGTACAGCGATGTTTCGTTATAAAGGAATGGAGATCGAATTTGTTGGTACGCGCAAAGAATCCTATCGAGCAGATTCACGTAAACCAATCATAGAAGAGGGAACGATAGACGATGATCAAAAACGTAGAGATTTCACCATCAACACGTTGGCTATTTCTTTAAATCAAGCAGACTACGGTACACTCATTGACCCTTTTAATGGTTTAGAACATTTGGATGAACGATTGATCCAAACGCCACTGGAACCCGGTATCACATTTTCAGATGATCCATTGCGTATGATGCGCGCCATCCGTTTTGCCTCGCAATTAAATTTCCGAATTGAGGAAAATACATTTCAAGCCATTAGTATATACAAAAAACGATTGCCTATTGTTTCTCTGGAAAGAATTATGGACGAATTCAATAAGATTATGCTATCACCGGAACCATCTCGTGGTATTCTATTATTGGAAGAATCCGGATTATTGGATATTTTTTTTCCGGAGTTAACAGCATTAAAAGGAGTAGAAAGTGTCAATGGAGTAAAGCATAAGGACAATTTTCACCATACCCTAACGGTTCTTGACACGCTATCGCTACATAGTCAAGATCTTTGGTTACGTTGGGCTGCCTTGCTGCACGATATAGCAAAACCTGTTACAAAAAAATACGTACAGGGAATCGGCTGGACATTCTACGGACACAATCACATCGGCGAACGGATGGTTGCCAAAATTTTCCAGCGACTGAAGTTGCCACAGAATGAGAAAATGAAATATGTACAAAAATTGGTCAACCTCCATATGCGTCCAATTGTCCTATCAGAAGAGATTGTTTCAGACTCAGCCATACGCCGCCTGCTTTTTGATGCTGGAGATGATATCGAAGATCTAATGACTTTGGCAGAAGCTGATATTACTTCAAAAAATGAAGAGAAAGTCAAACGGTTTCTCGAAAATTTCAAAATAGTACGCCGCAAACTCAAAGAAGTAGAAGAAAAAGACTCTATTCGAAATTTTCAGCCTCCTATCAGCGGAGAAGAGATTATCGCTACCTTTAATCTTCCACCCTGCCGGGTAATTGGCGACATTAAAAATGCCATTAAAGAAGCAATATTAGATGGTATCATAGAAAATAATCAGGAAGAAGCTAAAGCATATATGTTTAAGATAGCAGAGGAATTGGGTGTTGGAAAAAAATAAAGATTTAAAGCATCTTTTTAGGTACAACAACTTTTAATACTCCTTTATGCATTTTCAGGTGAAGTGGCGAATCCATTACATAAGCATCGCCATCTATATGCACACGATGGATATCACCTTCTATGATTGCTTCCTCACATTGAATTTCCTTGTAATACGAGAGTTTATAAACCTTAGAGTTCATAAAGAATAATAAAAACCATAAAATTTCAAAAAAGGCAGGACGTTTCAATATGCAAATATCCATTAATCCATCACGCATAGAAGCGTGAGGAGCAATATAAGCATTATTTCCATATTGAGAACTATTGGCAAAGCTAAAGATAAAACAGCTTACTTTCATTATCTTGCCCGCACCGGTAATTTTGTATTTCTTTTCCGGATAACGAAACCATAGTTTTATAGCTGCATAGATATAGGATAAAACACCTCTGATTTTTTGATTATTAAATTCATGAGCAACTTCAGCATCAAACCCCACTCCGCTAACGTTGAGTGAAAACTGGTCGTTCATCTGTAGCATATCAATTTGTGCATACCGATCAGTCAATACCTGTTTTAATGCCTTTGTAATGAACATTGAGTAACCCAAATGACGAGCAAATCCGTTTCCGCTACCCAAAGAAATAACGGCAAAAGCAATATCGCTTCCCCGTAAAGCTGTTCCCACTTCATTGACAGTACCATCTCCTCCCACAGCTACGATGTGTGTATATTTACCAATAGCACGGGCATCCTCAACCAACAAGCGAGCGTGTCCGGCATATTCCGTAAAGACAATATCATAATCAATATGGTCATATTCGGACTGATGCTTGATTTTATCCGGCAATTCTTTACCCTGTCCCAATCCGGATATCGGATTTACAATAAAAAGTATTCGCAAACTATAATTATATAAAGTAATGATAAAGATTTTATTATACAGTATTATAGCGGAACGCTGTGCATATTATCTTCCTATTCCATAGTAGATGTAGCCAAATTCCCGCATCTGTTCCAGACTGTAAATATTACGTCCATCAAAGATAATCTTTTCTTTCAAAGCTTTCTCAATATAGGTAAATTTGGGTACTTTGAATTCTTGCCATTCGGTGACAACAATCATCGCATCTGCATCCACCAAAGCGTCATACATATTATGGGCATATTGAATTTTATCTCCCAGTTTATTCCGACATTCATCCATCGCTACGGGATCAAAAGCTCTCACTGTCGCACCCGCTTTTAATAATTGTTCAATTAAAACCAAAGAAGGTGCTTCACGTATATCGTCCGTTGCTGGTTTGAAGGACAATCCCCACATACCGAAATGTTTGCCCTTGAGTTCTCCATTGTAATGTTTTTGAATCTTCTTGAATAATAAGGTCTTCTGCTTTTCATTCACCGTTTCTACGGCTTTAAGCACCGCCATTGGATATCCATACTGATCGCCGGTTTTAATCAAAGCCTTAACATCTTTCGGGAAACAGGATCCACCATATCCACAACCGGCATTCAAAAATTTCTTACCAATCCGAGAATCCCCCCCTATACCTCGTTTCACCGCATCAATATCCGCTCCGACAATTTCACAAAGATTAGCAATATCATTCATAAACGAAATACGAGTTGCCAACATAGAATTAGCAGCATACTTTGTCATTTCTGCCGATGATATATCCATCAGATAGATGGGGATATTATTCAAAATAAAAGCGTGATAAAGCCGTTCCATCACCTTACCAGCTCGATCAGATTCAACACCAATAACAACCCGATCAGGTTTAATAAAATCATTTACAGCATCTCCTTCTTTCAAAAATTCAGGATTAGAAGCAATGTCAAATTCAATCTTCACTCCTCGCCTATCCAATTCACGACGAATTGTTTCTTTTACTTTCTGATTAGTGCCCACTGGTACGGTTGATTTGGTCACTACCACAATGTAATCATTGATCAATGCGCCGATTTCTTTCGCCACCTCCAACACATAATGTAAGTCTGCACTACCGTCTTCATCTGGAGGAGTACCCACAGCAATAAACACGGCATCCACCTCGACCAATGCTTCAGGAAGAGAAGTAGTAAAAAACAAACGTTCATCCGCCTGATTTTTTGTCACTAATTCAGCAAGTCCGGGCTCATAGATTGGGATTTCACCAAGATTTAATTGCTCGATTTTTGATGCATTTACATCCACACAAGTGACTGTAACCCCCATTTCCGCAAGGCAAGTCCCAGACACAAGTCCAACGTATCCCGTACCAACAACAGCTATTCTCATAATCCAATTCTAAAGGTTAATGATAAATATGTAAAGAATCCACAATTTCACTCTATGAAACAGTACAAAAATACAAAAATATAAGCCCTTATAGCATCTGTTTATGTTTTATTTCCTTAAATTTGCCTGAAGTGTTATGCGTTGTGTTTAAAGTTATCCAACAAAACTTTCTTACAAACAAACTTAAAATAAAATAAACGATGGTACTTAAATATTATTTTTCCATCATATTTGCACTCTCAATCTTTTTATGGAACGGATGTTCTAATAAAGAACAGGCAGATTTTAGTCCATATATCACAGGATATACCAGCGGAGTCATTCCATCTTCCTCTGACGTACTCATATATTTAGGACAACAAACCGATAGTAAATTTCAACCGGGCTCCCTCTTGCCAAACGATATCATACAAATATCTCCTTCCATCCGAGGCAAATTAACTTTAAAAGATAATAACAAGGTAGAATTTACACCTTCCGAAGCTTTTCAAAACGGAACAACGTATGAGGTAACATTTAATTTGGGTGCACTTTGCCAAGTGCCGGAGAAATATCAGATATTTCGATTCCAATTTGAAATCATTCCTTTGACTATCGTTTACGAAACAGGATACCTGACCACCGAACCGGAAGAAGATAGTGCATTGCAATATAAATGTTTGCTCCAATGTTCCGATGAAATAGACGCTACTGAAATAGAAAAGAAAATCTCTGCCTCCTATTGTCAACAATCAATAATACCGGAATGGACACACGAAGGGAATAAACATTATTTTTCCATTCGCCATTTAACCAAAGGGAAAAACAGCCAAACGTTGAAACTCCAATTTAGTAAAGAGATTAAAAACGGAGAAGATGAAGTGATCACAATCCCCAAAATCAATGATTTTACAGTATTAAACGTCCGCTCCGAAGCAAGCGAAGCATCAGTTATCTGCGTATATATGTCAGAAAACATTGACCCCATACAAAACCTAACAGGATTAATCAGTATAGAAAATGATCCTAAGGTTAACATCAAGGTTAATGGCAATATTCTCTATCTTTACCCGCAGGAAAATTCGGAACAGAATTCTTTCACTTTAACTCTCCACCCCGGAATACGGAGTCAATCAGGTCACATATTATCTACCACCTTTATCCGAACTATCCGTTCTAATACCTTGAAACCTCAAGTGAAATTCATTGGGAAAGGTGTCATCGTACCCGGTGACCAACAGGTATTAATCCCTTTTTCTGCCATTGCATTAAAAACAGTCGATATAGAAATCATTCAAGTGCTCAATCAGAATATGAATTTTTTCTTACAAGAGAATTCATACGATGACCATTCAGAATTAACCCGAACAGCCCGCCCTATTTTTCTAAAACAAATAGATCTGGCAAAGGATCATCCTGGTATAGACCTCAACAAATGGAACGATTACACCATCAATTTACCGGATTTAGTAAAATTAGAAAAAGGAACAATCTACCGAATCCGTCTAAAATTCAAAAAATCATATACCACCCTACCGTGTGCAAACGAAAGTCCCGACTCGGAATATAACACCAGCGATTGGGATAATCCGAATTACTATTACAGTGATTACAGTTACCCAACAGGCTATGAATGGGCACAACGCAACAATCCCTGCCACGTGTCTTACTATATGGGAGAGAGATTCGAAGCCCGTAATATCATCAACACCTCTCTCGGCTTGATGGCAAAACAAGGCGTTGACAATCGATATGTCATCTGTGTCACCGATCTCATAACGGCAACACCGATAGCCGGATGCCAAGTTGATCTTTATAATTACCAAACCCAGAAGATTGATTCTGCCCGCACAGACAAAGATGGTTTTGTTCAGCTAAAATCCAAAGGAAAGGCGTTCATTGTCCTTGCTCAGAAAAACGGTGATAAAGCCTGGTTGCGTTTAGCCGATGGCAATGCCTTATCGTTGAGCAATTTTGATGTCAGCGGTCAACAAGTACAAATGGGTGTAAAGGGATTCATTTACGGAGAACGCGGTGTATGGAGACCGGGAGATGAAATTTATTTATCACTGATTTTAGAAGACAAACTCGGTATTCTTCCCGAAGGACATCCCATTGTTGCCCAACTCACAGATCCCAATGGTCACATCATACAAACAATAAAAAACAGTATCAGCAAAAACAATATATATTGCTTCACGTTCAAAACCGCCGAAGAAGCTCAAACCGGTCATTGGCAAGCACTCTTCCGCATCGGCGGACTGACTTTTATGAAAACTTTGCGGATTGAGACAATCAAACCCAATCGTTTAGCAATTCAAATGGACTTTCCAAACGAAAAAATCATCGGTAAAGGCGTACCTACAACTCCTGTGAAAGTATCCACCCGATGGCTCAATGGTGCACGTACCGCCCAGCAAAAAGCTATAACAGAAGTAAGGTTATACAACGGCGATGTCGGCTTTGAAACATTTCCCAATTATACTTTTTCAGATCAGTCAAAATACTTTGAACCAGCTACCGAAACCTTATTTGACGGCACCACCGATGCAAACGGAAATTTTTCTTTCAATCTAAATAAAATACATACCGACAATGCTCCGGGAATATTGAATGCGACCTTCACCTCCCGTGTATTTGAAACTGGAGGAGATTTTAGCTTAAATACTCAAAGCATTTATTATTCACCTTACACGGAATATGTAGGTATACGCCTGCCTAAAACGGAAGACAACTGGTATTCCACCAGTCAACCTGTCCGTCTCAGCGGAGTCACCGTCACTCCATTTGGAAAACAATCCGGCAATTCAACCATCCGAATTGAAGTGTACAAATTAGATTGGCATTGGTGGTGGGATTCAGAAGACAAAAATCTAAGTTCTTATATCAATCGGGAATACAGCCGAAGCATTTGGAAAAAAGAAGTAAAAGCTCTCAATGGTGCCTTCACGACAGACTTAAATCTAAAAGAATACGGACGTTATTTCATACGGGTAACCCATCCTTCCGGACATACCTCAGGCATCATTGCTTGGTTTGGAAGTTGGAGCGATAATACCAATCAGGAAATTGCCGCTATGCTACGCATCAACACCGACAAACAAGCATATCAAGTAGGTGAAAAAATTCAAGTGACCATTCCATCGTCAGAAGGAGCAATAGCCATCGTCAGTCTTGAAAATGGAAAGACGATCCACAACATTCGGCGCATCGTCACAAAAGCCGGTTCTACGACCTTTGAATTAGACGCAGTCAGTGATATGTGTCCCAACACGTACATTGCCGTCTCTCTGATTCAACCACACAGCGACCGCGACAATGATCGTCCCATTCGCCTCTATGGAGTAGCCAACATTAATATTGAAGACCCCACCCTACATCTGCAACCGGAAATCAACATTCCATCCGAACTACAACCGGGAAAAGATTTCACCGTAGCTGTCAAAGAAAAACACGGAAAAACAATGAACTACACCATTGCCATTGTTGACGAAGGACTATTATCACTAACCTCCTTCCGTACCCCCGATCCTTTCCAGACTTTCTATGCCCGCGAAGCCTTAGGCGTGAAAACGTGGGATTTCTACGATTACATTTATGGTGCTTACGGCGCACGCTTAGACAAAGCATTTGCCATCGGTGGTGATGAAGCCTTAAAAAACAAACAGGATGAAAAAACAAACCGTTTCAAGCCCGTTGTCCTATTTAAAGGTCCCTTTACTCTAAAACCCGGACAAACAAGCAAACATACCTTCAAGATGCCCGAATACATTGGCGAAGTCCGCACAACAGTCGTCGCAGCAACAAATGGTCAATACGGAGCCACCGCAGCTAACTCCACCGTCAGCAAACCCCTGATGATTTCAGTAGCCCTCCCCCGACTATTGACACCCGGCGATCAAATAGATATACCAGTGACTGTTTTTGCTATGAAAAACAACATTCAAGAGGTCACCGTAAAAATGAATACAGACAGTAAAATCACACTCACAGGAAACACTTCACAACAAGTTCATTTCAAAGGTATAGGCGAACAAGTCGTATATTTTAATGCTCGAATAAATCAGCAAACCGGTGTATCCACCCTACGAACGGAAGCAATTGCAGGAAAGGAAACAGCCTTTGTCAAAGAAGACATAACAGTACGCGTCCCCAATCCGCGTATCACAACAATAGTAGAAAAAGAAGCAAAAGCTGGCGAAACAGTTTCATTCAACACCCCCATTTCTGGTGATAAACCAAAATCTGTACTGGAAATATCTTCCATACCGCCGCTCAATCTTGAACAGCGTATGGCTTACCTGTTAGACTATCCTCACGGTTGTGCGGAACAGATCATATCACAAGCTTTCCCGCAACTATCGCTGTCCGAATTACTGGAACTGACCGCCACACAACAAATGCAAACCGAAACAAACATACGGGAAGTCATCAACCGCCTACCCAGCTATCAAACTTCCTCAGGAGGCTTCTCTTATTGGTCCGGCAGCCCCAACATATCCGAATGGGTCACCTCTTATGCCATCCAATTTTTAGTATCAGCTCGGCAAAAAGGCTATGCTGTTCCGCTAACAATGTTACAAAATGCCATTAATTATCTAAAACGGGCAAGCAATAGTTGGAATCTCACCGAACCGTGGTCACAACAAGAACAAGCCTATCGATTATACGTACTCGCCTTAGCCGGTAAACCGGATATGCCCGCAATGAACCGGCTAAAAGAAACGACTTTAAAACGCCCCGTCTCGCAATGGCTACTTGCTTCAGCTTACGCTTTGGGCAATCAAAAAGAAATGGCAGAAAAAATGATTCACAACCTTTCAACAGATGTAGCCCCGTACCGTGAAACGGGAGGTACTTTCGGATCAGATACCCGCGATCAGGCATTAATCCTGCAATCAATGATCCACTTAAATCGGCAACAGGATGCTTACCGTATGTTAGGCAAAATAGCTCGAGCAATGGGCTCCGAAGAATGGTATAGCACCCAGGAAACCGCTTTAGCCCTAAATGCCGCTGCTCAATATGTAAAAACGTTTTTAGGTACACAAAAAGGTATACAAATCGTCGTAACACAAGCCGCCGAAAAAGAAAACATAAAGACAGAGAAAACCATTTGGCAGCAAGCATTGACACTTCGAAATGGCACATCCGCTGTTACAGTGCAGAACAAAGGAACAGGCAACTTATATGTGCGTCAAATCAATAGTTCCGCCTCACTGGAAGTCATCGCTACAAAAATCAGCTCAGGTTTATCTATGGAGGTGCGCTATGTGGACGATCAGGGAACGCCGCTTAACATCAATCGGCTAAAACAAGGACAGGATCTCACAACAGAAATCACCATAAAGAACACCGGACTCACCGGCACCTATCAGGAATTAGCATTAAGCTATCTTGTTCCCTCCGGATTCGAAATCATCAATACTCGCTTGACAGGTGCACCCGTATGGACAGGAGCCGAAAATGTAAATGTTCGTGACGATCGGTTTTACGTCTATTTCAGTTTAGAGCAAAACCGTTCCAAAACCTTCAAATTCCGTTGCAATGCAGCATTTAGAGGAATATATATGCTACCCGCTATCAACTGCTCTGCTATGTACGATCAAGGCATACAAGCTGTATTACCGGGAGGTAAAATAACGATTGAATAATTTTACGCACTTAACGTTTTGACAAACAAAGCAATCCCGTCTAACATCATCTGCAAACCGATCGTAGCAACGATCAGTCCGATGATTCGAATCAGGGGATTCATAAAATTATACTTGATCAAAAAACGACCGATCTGTCGCGCTTTCAGCATAAAGAAGAGATTCACAGCCAATGCTAAAAAAATCGCTATGATCGTAACAAAACGACTATATTGCACCGGAAAAGTAACGGCTGCCGTGATTGTAGCAGGACCCGCAATCATCGGAATAGCTATCGGCACCGTTGTTAGATCAGCAATCTTTATATGCTCATCTACCTTCATAAAAAAACCTTTCAACAAACCGGATAATCCGTTATACATCAATACCGCACCGCAAGTAATCTGAAAAGAATAAAGCTCTACCCGGAAAACATAACTAAAAGTCAACTGCCCCAAATAAATAAAGAAAATCAAAATCAACATAGCCGTAATCGTTGACTTGACAGAAATATAACGTAATTCAGTCGGTGAAAACCGATCCTGCAATGACGTCACGATCAACACTTTTTGTATGGGATTTACCAATGCTAAAATGGCTAAAAAGCAACTTAATATCAACTTCAATTCCATAGTATCTCCCTATTTAAACAAAACAAATCAATCACACAAAGATACACAATAACTGATATGACGCATCATCCTCTTTCACCATACATTTTTTCGTAATACTTCTGATAATCTCCACTGGTCACTTGATCCAACCAATCCTGATTCTCCAAATACCATCTTACGGTTTTCTCTATTCCCTCCTCAAACTGCAAAGATGGTTCCCAGCCCAATTCATTTTTCAACTTCGTAGAATCAATAGCATATCGTAAATCGTGTCCGGCACGATCAGTTACGTGTGTAATCAAATGATCGGAAGCACCGACCGGACGACCTAACAAACGATCCGTCACCTTTATAATCACCTTTATCAAGTCGATATTCTTCCATTCATTGAAACCACCGATATTATACGTATCCCCCACTTTCCCCTGATGAAAGATCACGTCAATCGCCCGCGCGTGATCATTCACAAACAACCAATCACGAACATTCTCCCCCTTACCATATACCGGTAACGGCTTATTATGTCGGATATTATTAATAAACAAAGGAATCAATTTCTCCGGGAACTGATAACTACCATAATTATTCGAACAATTCGAAATCTTCACAGGCATCCCATACGTATCGTGATAAGCTCTCACAAAATGATCTGAAGACGCCTTACTGGCTGAATAGGGGGAATGCGGATCATACTTTGTCGTTTCCAGAAAAAAACCACCGTCTTGTTCCAAAGAACCATACACCTCATCCGTTGACACGTGATAAAATAACTTCCCTTCAAATGCCCCGTCCCAAGCCAATTTAGCTGCTTGCAACATACTCAACGTCCCCATCACATTCGTCTGTGCAAACGAAAACGGATCTTTAATAGAACGATCCACGTGACTTTCCGCAGCTAAATGAATCACCCCATCCACCTCATATTTCGCAAAAATAGCTTGAACCGACGGGAAGTCGCAAATATCAACTTTTTCAAATACATAATTCGGCATCTTCTCCACATCCTTCAAATTCAACAGATTCCCGGCATAAGTCAACTTATCCAAATTAATAATCCGATATTCCGGATATTTATTCACCATCAACCGCACCAAATGAGAACCGATAAATCCGGCACCTCCCGTAATCAAGATATTTTTCATTATAATAATATTAAATAAACATCAACAAGTAATAGATTCCAACTCCTTCCAGCATCTCCCCAACGCTTCCTTCCATTCCGGCACCTCCACCTCAAACATCTTTTTAATCTTCGTTTTATCCAACACCGAATAAGCCGGACGTTTCGTCTTTGTCGGATACTCAGCTGTTGTCACCGCATTCACCCGACACTCCTTCCCACTCAACCGAACAATCTCAGTAGCAAAATCATACCACGAACAAATCCCGTCATTCGTAAAATGATACACCCCTTCCAAATCAGCCCGATCATCGTGATCCATAATCTTCACAATAGCCCGAGCCAAATCCGCTGCATAAGTCGGTGTCCCCAACTGATCTGCCACCACATTCAATTCCGTACGTTCACTCGCTAAGCGCAACATCGTTTTTACAAAATTATTTCCAAATGTTGAATACAACCAAGCCGTCCGAATAATAATATAAAAACAGCCGGACTTCAAAATAGCCTCCTCTCCCGCCAATTTTGTTTTTCCATACACACTCACCGGACAAGGCTTATCCTTTTCCGTATAAGGTTTCGTCCCCGTGCCGTCAAAAACATAATCCGTTGAAATATGTATCAACAGACAATCCTCCTTCTTTGCCGCCCGCGCCAAATTAACTACCGCCTGTGCATTTATCTTTTCCGCTAATTCCGGTTCCTCCTCCGCTCGATCAACTGCCGTATAAGCCGCACAATTTATAATTGTATCTATTTCGTGCTCCTTCACAAAATGCTCCACAGCAGGATAATCTGTAATATCCAATTCCGTCACATCGGTAAAAAACACTTCATCCAATGCAGTAAAACCAATCTTTCTCAGCTCAGACCCTAACTGACCATTCGCTCCTGTCACTAATATATTTGCCATATTTATATGCCGCTTTGCGACCTTATCAATTACACAATTCTTCGTCAAAAACAAAACACTCTGCAAAACCTTTCCGCACCCTATCCTTCTCCGACACCAACATCTTCTCCCGTGGTATTCTCCAATCTATTCCCAATGCCGGATCATCAAACTGGATACCCCCTTCATATTCCGGTGCATAATAATGATCACACTTATACTGAAATATAGCCTCCTCGCTCAATACCGCAAAACCGTGGGCAAAACCCTTCGGAATAAAAAACTGCCGTTTATTATCTTCCGACAATTCCACCGCCACAGACCGCCCAAAAGTAGGCGAACCTTTCCTTAAATCCACGGCGACATCCCACACACTCCCTTTCATCGCCCACACCAACTTTGCTTGAGTATAAGGCGGCAACTGATAATGCAAGCCTCTCACCACACCGTACGAAGATTTCGACTCATTGTCCTGTACAAACACCACCTTGCCCACCTCCTCTTCAAATCTCTTTTGCGAAAAATTCTCAAAGAAATATCCCCGATCATCCTTAAACACCTGTGGTTCTAATATCACCAATCCCTCTATGTCAGTTTTAATTACCTTCATTTCAGCTCCTAATCACATAAATTCAACAGATACTGTCCATATTGATTCTTTCTCATCGGCTCTGCTAATTCTCTCAACTTATCTGCATCAATCCAACCTTTTTTATAGGCAATCTCTTCCGGACACGCCACTTTCAATCCCTGTCGCTTCTCAATGACCTCAACAAAAGTAGAGGCTTCCGACAAAGAATCGTGCGTTCCCGTATCCAACCACGCAAAACCACGTCCCAACAATTGCACTTTCAACTCCCTATCCTTTAAAAACTCCTGATTCACCGTCGTGATCTCCAATTCTCCCCGCGCCGACGGTTGAATACCGCCAGCTACCCTCACCACCTTATTGGGATAAAAATACAAACCGACCACCGCATAATTAGATTTCGCCACCTGAGGCTTCTCCTCAATACTCAATACATTCCCTTTCTCATCAAACTCCGCCACACCATATCGCTCCGGATCATTCACATAATACCCAAACACCGTCGCCTTCTCCTCCTTCTCAGCTGTCGCAACCGCCTCCACCAATATCTTAGAAAAACTCTGTCCATAAAATATATTATCTCCCAACACCAAACAAACCGCCTCGTCTCCTATAAATTCCTTACCAATAATGAAAGCTTGAGCCAACCCATCCGGACTGGGCTGTTCCGCATAAGTAAAACGAACGCCATAATCCGATCCGTCCCCCAACAAACGCCGGAATCCCGACAAATCCTGAGGAGTAGAAATAATCAATATCTCCCGTATACCGGCCAACATCAACACAGACAAAGGATAATATATCATTGGCTTATCATAAATTGGCAACAACTGCTTAGATACCCCCTTCGTGATCGGATACAAACGTGTACCGGAACCTCCGGCTAATATAATTCCCTTCATAACTTTATAACTATTTTATCTTCATTTATAAAACACTCAAACGTTTCCTCCGCTTCGCCAAACAATCTATTACATAAAATATAACAAAAAACAAAACGATATCCGCACCCACCAACATCTCATTCGACCAATTTCTTCCAATAATACCCAACAAAATAAACAACAAATTCAATATCAACACCGTAAACGTAGCCTTTCGATGTACCCCATCATAAATCGTCAATAACTTATGATGCATATGCCGTTTATCCGGTGCAAAAGGCGAAGAACCTTTCATCCATCGCGCAACAAATAATCGAAGCGTATCTATTGTCGGAATAGCCAACACACTAAACACAACTCCCAGAGCAGCATTCACCGCACAACTATCTGTTAAATCTATATCTGTTTCACAAAACTTAATCGCCATCACTCCCAATAAAAAACCCACCATCAAAGCACCCGAATCTCCCATAAACATCTTTGAACGTTTACCGAAAAGATTAATAATAAAAAACGGAATCAAAGCCGTAGACAACACCCCACAAAGCAAAGCATATTCAATATTTCCGCAATCATAAAACCATAATCCGAAAAAAATACAATCCATCAACACCACCCCCGAACACAAACCGTCAATACCATCAATCAAATTAACCGCATTAATCAATCCCACCAGACCTATAAAAGTCAAAGGCACTCCCACCCACGGACTAATTTCATCAAATCCTAAAAATCCGTGCAAATCACTCAAATAAAAACCACCGCCAATGATCAACACCAACACACCCAACATCTCTCCCTTCACCTTCTTACGGGGAGAAATCTCCAATAAATCATCATAAACCCCTACCAAAAAAATCAAAATCGCGCCCAAGATGACATATTGAAATTCTACTGCCGCATCAAAACGGACAAACAATAAAAAAGAACACAAAAATGCAAGGAACACAACAATTCCTCCAATATTGGGCACACATCCCGTATGAGAAGAACGCTTATTAGGCTTATCGACAAAATTCCTCATAATTGCTAACTTAAATATTGGAATTCTTAGTCTCCAACCAATCAGCAACGCCAAAAGCATCGACAAAATAATCCTCCAAGTATCTGACAATAAACTTAGCATATTTCAATTTTTAAAACTTACAATACTTTCTCATTATTTTTGCAAAAATACACACTTTTATAAAAGAACTGTTATTTTATTCTTTAAAAAAGTAATAAAATTAAGCAAACACATATATATCACTCTCCAACAACACATTGAGAAAATAAAAAATAATTATCAGAAAAAGTATTTTCCAAAGCTCACTTCCTCCTAAAATTCCTTTTCAAACAAATTCTTGTTTCAACCACAACTTCATAACCGGATCAGCTAATTCTACCTGTTTATTTTCAATCTCAATAAGCTCCTTTTTGATAAGAGCTCGTTTAATTGTACTGACATTAGCAGAAGATCCCAATTGATATTTTTGCAAAACCTCCTGTGAGGTAAATTCACTATGCACACCATTAACTACCGCACGAAAAAAGTTCATCTGATAGGCAGATAAATTCTCTGTCTG
>JAVXFZ010000009.1:59710-61780 GCA_036657595.1 Odoribacter sp.
TTGTTAGTAACAACATTATTAGTAATAAAATTATTGCCAACCATAAACGTGCTCATATCAAGAAACATTTTTGTTTCTACATCTCCTTTTCAAACAAATTCCCCGAAAGTAAAAAATCACTTTCGGGGAATCGATAAAACATCCTATCTTAGTCTTATCACATCTTTTGATCCAAATTTTTCCCTTTCTCCTGATGCTCGAAATTAGGAATAATCTTTTTCATTTCCTCCACAATGTCAGCCTTCTCCACCTTCGGGCTACTTAATACAGCCATCAACTCTTTCAAAAAAGCATCCAACTCTTCCCATCTCCGCGCCTTCACTTCTTCTATCACTCCCAACGCTTTAAACCGTCCCATATTGATCTTTTCCCCCTCCACATAAAATTCCTCAAAACTCTTCTCTCCCGTCGTGTCCGAAGCAAAATAATACACCGGATACTCCTTGCTCTTCACCGACATTGCCGAAGCAAATTTCCGAGCCTCTTCCTCCGTCCGGCACTGTTTCACCTCATATCCTAATTCCTTTAAAAACCGATCTGCTATCGAAGAAAAAGTCATCATCTGCTCCTCCCCCAACTTCGGAAAGAATATCTCCCGATTCCTTCCCAATATACACGCCAACAGACAAATCTGTCCACTCTCCTCCGGCGAAACAAAATAACGTTTCACATCATTCGGCGAACTCAACGGCTGTCGCTTCATCAAGCGATCTATAAAACCCGCCAGCAAACTACCGTTAGAAAACGCTACATTCGCAAACCGCGCCGTAGATATCTTAAAGCGGGAAGAATAAGCCATAATCAACTCCTCCATCATCTTCTTGCTCGCCCCCATTATATTCACCGGGTTGGCAGCCTTATCCGTCGACACACAGAAAAAATGACAAGGTGGAAATTCCGTCAATAAATCCAACAACCGGCGAGCCTTCAACACATTATTTTCCAACAACGCCTCCACAGAATATTTATCCTTCTCACTCCGCACGTGCTTGTGAGCCGAAAAATTAGCCACAATATCAAATCCCTTCTCTGCGCGGAATATCTTTTCAAAAATAGGATCAGCAAAATTCAATGGATACGTCCGATACTCTTCCGGCACATACATCCCGTAAGTAGAGCGCAAATCCCGTGTCAATTCCGTCAATCCATTCTCGCTGATATCCACCACCACCAACTTCAATGGTCGGAAAGGCAATAGTGCCCGAATATACGAAGAACCGATTGTTCCTGCTCCTCCTATCACCAAAACACTCTTTCCCTCTATCTCCTCCCTCAACTTCTCTTTGTTTGCCTCTATATCATCCGCAAACATACTCACCGCCCGACCCGTAATATGATCGGATATAAATTGATTTACATTCAACATATCTATTTATTTTGCATTATTTATCATCCATTCCGGTTGTTTCGGCAAACCTTTTAACCAACGGTGTTGCAAATCACTCTCCGGTCTTAGGATTACCCAAGCCGTCAAAAAGATCAACTTCACATCTAAAACAAGCGAAGCGTGCTGCTGATACCAGATTTCCAATTCACCTTTATAGGGGGCGATTTTCTCTACATAAAACTCTATCGGATCAATCCCCGGCTGCGACAAATATCTTTCCTCATCTCGAAACACGATTGATCCTATTCCGGTAATTCCCGGTCGCACCTGATAGATCACCTCCTGCACTTCTTTCGGGAAACGTTTGAAATCAACCTCCATTTGCGGACGAGGTCCCACAATACTCATTGTGCCATTCAGCACATTCAACACCTGTGGAAACTCATTGATCTTTGTTTTCCGTAGAAAATTTCCAAACGGCAACACACGCGGATCATTCCGAGTGGTCAGACTTCCCGTCCCCATATTCGGCGAATTTTTCAACATCGTGGCAAACTTAAAGATAGAAAAGAAACGATTCTTATGTCCCACCCGTTTTTGCAAATACCACACCCGGTGTTCACCGCTACACCACAAAATCAACATACAAGGCAAAAAAAGCCACAGCACGCACACCAAAGCAATCAAAGCTAAGAGTACGTCAAAAACATACTTCAAAAAATGATACATAAAAGGAAAATAAT
>JAVXFZ010000010.1:0-54204 GCA_036657595.1 Odoribacter sp.
ATTCATTCAACTCATCGGTAATGCTTAATAAATAAACAAGTCTTGAAATATTTCAAGACTTGTTTATTTATAGCAAATGTAGTTAATTATTTCAATACTGCTATTCTTTTTATAGCGTCATCCTTATTATTTCATATATTGATTCTTTCCGGTCAATGTATTCATAAACAGCACCATCTTATTAATATCCGTATCGGGTAAAGTTTTACCGGTTTGATATTTCAACATAGATAGTGTGGCATCAAACAACGTAAGGGCAGTGCCGTCGTGCAAATAGGGAGCAGTCAGGGCAATATTCCGCAAAGTAGGCGTTTTGAAGCGTTGAAAATCGGTTGAATCTTTGGTGACATTAAAATGACCGTAATCTTTATTATCGTGAAGCGGAGTGCCCCGATCACCGAAATAATCAGCTACGATACCCATATATTCGTAGGATTGCCCCCCCAAGTTCACACCGACGTGACAAGTGGCACAATTATTGGTTTTAAACAATTGATAGCCTTCTATTTCTTCGGCTGTCAGAGCCTCCTGATCGCCTTTTAAATAACGGTCGAAAGCACAATTGGGTGTCAACAGAGTCTTTTCAAATTCGGCAATAGCATTTGTGATAGTCTGATCGGTAATACCTTCCGGATAAATAGCAGCAAATTCGGCACTGAGTGCTTTATCTTCTTTTAATTTAGAAGTAATCTGTTCCCAATTTGATCCCATTTCCAATCCATCCAATGGAGGTCCGCCGGCTTGCACTTGTAAATCGGCAGCCCGTCCGTCCCAAAATTGTCCCACTGTGTTCAATGCAGAATTATAGACCGTCGGGGCATTAATTCCTCCTTTTTGATCATAGATACCCGTAGAGGTCTTCAGACCGTCAACGCCGGCTTTTTCCAAAGGATGACAAGTGGCACACGACACCGTATTATTGGCAGAAATACGCACATCGTGGTAAAGTTTAAATCCCAAAGCTACTTTTGCCGGATCAACAGGAATAGAATCCATCACCGGTTGTATCGGCTCGTTGGCAAAAGCAGAGGTCGATAAATCTGTATAATAATGCTGTTCGCGAACTTGTTGGATCCACTCGGTAAGAATACTTTTTTCTTTCTGATTGTAAGAATTTCCCCAATGCATCAAGGTATATTTCATCACCGGCATTGATCCATTGAGCAGACTTTGTTCTATTTTCGCTAAATCAACTTCGGATACCTTTGTACCTTCGTCTAAATTTCGGCACACTTGATCGAGATTGATGTAACGATTACCGTTGTGAATATCCGTCATTACGAGTGATTTTGCCAAAGGAAAATGACCGTAAAATGGAATGGGAGCTTTAGGGGAGTGACAATCCAAACATCCGTTATTGATCAGGATGGCTTTTACTTGTGCGTTTAACTCTCCTTGTGGAATGGATTTTCTGAACTGAAACCTATAAATGGCATAGCCAGAAAATGCCACTGCAAGGATCAGTAACAACATCAGCATTTGTTTTTTTCTTTTCATTGATTTCTATGTTTAATTGTTTAACTGTTTATTTTTTACTTTTCACCTTATTTATTTCATTCCGTAGGTATGGATACTTTGTGTCGCCGCCGGCAGATAATTGATGCCGTACCAACAGATTTGCAGGAATAAAAAAGCAATTCCCAACACCAAGGTCGCTTTGATATATTCGTGGCTGTAACGGTGACGTATGTGTATATAGGACAAATAAGAAAACCAAGTCAAGGCTGCCCACGTTTCTTTGGGGTCCCAATTCCAATAATTTCCCCAAGCTTGTTTTGCCCAAATAGCTCCGAATAGCATACCAATAGTTAATAAAGCGGTGCCTGTGTATACCATATTGTCGGCAGCTTTTAATAATTCCATCCGGCGAATCTTTCCTGACGGGAATAATCCGTAAAGTAAAAGGAGCAGGGCACATCCCATCAAAGCGTATGAAAACATATAAACAATCACGTGAGGGACAAACCACGGGCTTTGTAATGCCGGCATCAGTGCTTGATCGTGAATTTGGGGTTTAAGAATATTTATCACTATAAAAACTCCCGACAAAATGGTTGAAAATACCGGAATCCAAGCATAACGCCATCGGACATAGACAACCACCCCGACAATGGCAACAAAAAGGGAATACAATAAACGGGTTTCACCCATTGTACGCATCGGAGGACGTTCTAATGAAATCCACAATCCGACAATAAAATAAAGGAATACACCGATGCCCGCCAGTGACAGCAGTAAACTGATCTTTCTAAATTTCGGTTTCCAAGCAAAGATAGCCCCCGTTATCCAACACACCAATGCTCCAAGGGCAAAAGGCATAAAATTATCCCAAGTCATATTCTGCCTCCTTTCTGATAGGTCCACTAATAATAAGCCCCACAGCACCTGCGAGCAGTAAAACGATTCCGACATATACAACTCCTATCCACGGATCACGAACCACCAGCAGGACAGAATAAGCCGAATCAGCCCCTCGTTTTTGATCGTAGCTGTCCTGATAAAGTGAATATCCTTTAAAATCGGCAGGATGGTTGACTTCAATACTTACATTCTCCTGCATATCCTTACTTTTCAGTGTCAAGGAAGAAGAAAAATAACGAGGTACACGTTCATTGGGAGTGGGGTAATATTGTAAGTCAAAACGAGTGAGTGTCACCGTGAAGGGGAGCGGATGTAAATGTCCATATTCATCCATCGCGTTATATTCCGTTTGATTGAGGGGAGCTATTAACTTATATTCTTCCCGGTCGGGAGCCCCTAATAGAGCGGCGGATAATACCAACCACAGTCCTGCGTGGTTAGCCAGAAACAACAAATGACGGGGGGTGAAATTCCTCCTTTTTTGGAGAATCACTAAGCCTAAATTCAATAATAACAATACTTCCAGACCGATGAAAATCCAACTGCGGAACAATTTCAATGCCCAAATACCTTCCACCACCAATAGGATAATAAGCAAAGCGGTTACCGTCAGCGTACCGCTCATTCCCGACAACCATTTTACAATCGGGGTGTTCCTGTAATAGCAATGCAACGTGTATATACCCAATAACAGGAATACACCCGCAATCAGGTTAACCGGAAAGGCAAAATACGAAATATCAGGGCAATAAATAAAGTCCATTTGATTGATTCTTCGTCTTTTAAAATCGCACGTAGTTTATACAAAATAACAAAAAATATGTATATTATCCTATTATTTAGACGAGTAAATAGTTATATTATTTTTTGATAGCGACATAAAAAATATCTATTCCTGATTATTCCTGTATATCAGTAATTTCTACTGAGATATTATTTCCCGGTTCCAGCATTGCATTGATCAGATACAAACGTTTAAATGATTTTAAATCACGAATACTCACCGGAGCCACTTGGATGACCCCCTGTTTGATTAAATATTGACGTTTCGTACCGTTCAAGAGGAACGTAGCGGGAGTGATATAATTGATACCGTCGTACAGAACGACATTGCTATAACTGGTATCTGTCAGGTAGCCGTCCCGCATGATTAATATTTCGTCACAATCTTCCCGTAGCGCGCGCAAATCATTCAGCGGGCTGCGGTCAGCATATTTCAAATGATAGTCGATGTGTTGACCGTCCACCAATTTCAAACGGTGGATCGTGCGGGGAGTATATTTTTCAAATTCAATGCTTTGAATCTTCTCATCGTATAAAATCCGGCATTTGACGATGCCTTCTTTTCGATCGTCCGGTAGTTGGATTTCTTCCGGATGAAAGGACACGTGATAACCGGCAGCTTCTTTCAGCGTTTCTTCCATACGGGCAATATGGGCAGGCAGATGGATCATTTTGCCGTCTACGACTTGAATGGTTTCTATGAAAAGAGGAATTTCCATCATTTTATCGGAATGGATAAATATATTTTTTCAAGCATTTCTTGGTATTCTTCTTCGACTTTGCTGTTGATGGTGATACCTCCGCCACTGCGAAAGAAATAACGGTTTCCCTCTTTTTCGATGTATCGGATCATCACGGCACTGTCGAGATTTTGTCCGTCAAAATAGCCGAAAACCCCGCTATAATACCCCCGTGGTTGTTCTTCCGCTTTTCGGATCAAGGCGAGTGTGGACGGCTTGGGTGCTCCGGAAATAGAACCTGCCGGAAGGAGTTTAAAAATCAGATCACCTATTGTTGAGCGATACCCCGAAGGCAGGCGACCTGCTATTTCTGAACTTGTTTGTAGAATTTCACCGTGCAAAGTATGGATCTTTTCTACGTATCGAAAACGTTTCACCCGTACACCGTCAGCCACCCGATTGAGGTCATTGCGGATTAAATCGACAATCGTGTAATGTTCACATTCTTCCTTGTAATTCTCTAACAAAAGAGTAGCTGCTTCCGGCAATGTTGCGTCGATCGTTCCCTTCATCGGATAGGACAAAATCTCGTCCCCATTGATCCGAACAAAACTTTCAGGGGAAAAACAGACCAAACGATCGGGGAGTAAGAGTTTATAACGGGCGTGACTATACCGAAATATTTGTTCAAGGCTCAGATTTGTTGAAATAGTAGTTTTAGCTGTCAGGTTGAGTAAAAAACTATCGCCGCGTAGCAAACCCGACCGTACCTTTTCAAATTGTTCCCGATAGGCAGGAGCATCCGGATTCACAATGTCCAGACGGGGAACCGGACGAACGGATGCTTCCGGCAATTCGTGTACATTGGTGACACGACCGGCGACAAAAGGAATTTGGCAATCATCCATCGGATTTTCAACAAAGAATCCGTGTTCCATTTCAAAATCTACACCGAACAGGAAAGGTTTTCCCCTTGCTCCGCATCGGTTCATTTCCTGACGTACCATTTCTGCTTTCATAAGACACCTGCTACTATTGACTTTTTTCTATGGCAAAGGTATAAAAAAACACTACTTTTGTGCCGATGAAAAGAATATTGGTTATAGATAATTACGATTCATTTGTCTTCAATATCGTTCAACTCTTGCGGGAATTACCCGAAGAAGTCAAATTTGATGTCGTTCGTAACGATGCGATTGATTTGAAACACCTGAGCGAATACGATGGAATCATCTTGTCGCCCGGTCCCGGTGTGCCGGCGGAAGCGGGCGAGTTACGCTCGTTGATTGAAACCTGTAAATACACCCATCCTTTGTTGGGCGTATGTCTTGGTCATCAGGCGATCGCTGAATCCTTTGGGGCTACCTTGTTCAATATGCCTGTTCCCTTGCACGGACATCGTACGGTTTTACAAATCACCGATCCCGGCGATCCTCTTTTTGTAAGCCTCCCGACACCGGCGATTGTAGGACGTTATCATTCGTGGGCGGTGTCTTCTCACGATTTTCCTTCTGATTTAATAATTAGTTCCCTCGATGAAGAGGGGCATATAATGTCTTTTTACCATCGGACGTTGCCTATTTGCGGCGTACAATTTCATCCGGAATCTTATATTTCCAATTGTGGTAGGCAGATAATGACCAACTGGATACACCTTTTACCTTCTCGTTGAAGATCCTCCATCTTTAATTTTTGTTCGTTCAATCCCTACACAATCGCTACCCTATGCTTTGGGAATGGTTTGGGTATCGCTACCTTCTGCTCGTTTTCTCGTCGTATTCCCTTCGTATCCTCGTCGTCGCGAAACGAAGAGGAGGCAAATGGACGAGATCGGGGATACGACTGTAAGTGTAAGATAATCAAATGATAAGTATGGAAATATAGGAGGTGGGATAAAACCTTGAATGACTGACGCCGTAAAAAGGGTAGAAGAGAGAAGAAGGAAATGATTATAATTTGATACTTTTGCGACGTTAAAAATTAGCAAGATGAGTTTTCTGACAGTAATAGACTATATAGGCGCATTTGCCTTTGCGATTAGTGGTATACGCTTGGCGTCCGCCAAGCGTTTTGATTGGTTTGGTGCTTACGTGGTCGGCTTTGTCACGGCTGTCGGAGGAGGAACGATTCGTGATGTTTTATTAAATGAAACTCCTTTTTGGATGGTGCAATCTTCTTATTTGATTGTCACGGCATCAGCCTTGGGATTTGTGATCCTCTTTGGTAAATATGTCATCCGCCTGAATAATACATTTTTTATCTTCGACGCTATTGGTTTGGGCTTGTTTGCTGTGGTGGGCATTGAAAAAAGCATCACCCACGGCTATCCGATGTGGGTGGGAATTATTATGGGAACCTTGACGGGCGCGGCAGGAGGGGTGTTAAGAGATATGTTGATCAATGAAGTGCCTTTGATTTTTAGAAAGGATATCTACGCCTTGGCTTGTGTGATAGGTGGATTGGTTTATTATTTATGTATTTATTTGGGTATTTCGCCGACACTGACACAAATATTGGCTGCTATTTGCGTCATTTTGGTTCGGGTGCTTGCCGTACAATATCATATCAGTCTACCGATTTTAAAAGGAGAGCCAGAGAATTTACTCCATAAAAATAAATAAATGACTTTGCATCTGTTTGCCTTTTAATGATCTCTGCGGATGCTCCATTTTAGAGGGTTTTGCTGCTTTTTTGAGCTATTGGAAATACCGCAACAATTTTGTTGACTAAAAAAAATACAGATTACTTGTTAAAAACTGTTGTCGATTGAAAGAAAAATTATATCTTTGTAACATTATAATTAGTCGATAAATGACATCGAAAAGTTTTAAATTGAAATTATTTCATTGATTTTTGTTTTTAAATATAAGTATGAAGCCTGAGAATATTTTATCCAATATCGCTGGTGCGGGAGAAGAAGAACAGTTTAATTTACTTTTGAATTTGCCAAATTGCCGGATTGATCGAATTGTTTCTTCCGGACACAGTTCGCCTAAAGGATTTTGGTATGACCAAGAAAATGATGAATTTATCTATTTGGTTCAAGGTGAAGCAACATTGGAATTTGAAGATCATCAGGTGACCTTGAAACAGGGCGATTATCTCCATATTCCTAAGAATTGCAAGCATCGTTTGGAACGAAGCAGTATTGAGCCGATTTGTATCTGGCTTTGTGTTTTCGTGATTGATTAACGAAAAAGTTTTCCTATAAAAAGAGTAACGTTAAAATGATACACCCGGGCATTTAATTATGTTCGGGATGAATGCTGTGTATTTATTTTTTTTTGTATTCTTTTATTTAATCAATTCAATGTATTGATTTTTACAGAGACTGGAGAATGTATTGTACGATAGATTATTTGATAAAATAGATATCTTACTTAAAAATGAATTGAATTTTACTACCTTTGGCGATCCATATTTTTAGCTTTTGGCATACTTTTGAGGAGGTAGAACGTGAAAAGAAGAATGAATAGGAAAAGGTATAAAGGAATATTGGACGATTGGACGATATGAGAAGAATTGAAGACGAGATAGATAAATTAAAGTTGCGGCTGAGTCAAGCAGATTTACGGGTGGTCATCATTCCGCATATTTCGCCTGATGGAGATGCCGTTGGGTCGTGTTCTGCTTTGTACGAAGTGTTCCGCTTGCTTGGCATACAATGTCATTTACTGACGTGTGATTATATTCCGGACTATCTGCGATTTTTAAAGAATATCCATAAGGTCATTTCTTATCTGGATAAACCGGAGGAATGTAAACAAATTATTGCAGAAGCGGATTTGATCTTTATGTTGGATCATAATACGGTGAAACGGGAGGGGGAATTGGAATCTTTTGTTTCTGCCTCACCGGCAGAACGGGTGATCATTGACCACCATCCGGGTCCGGACGAACAAGAATTTGTTATTTCAAACACGGAGGTTTCATCGACGTGTGAGTTGTTGTATTCTATTATTGTCCGGATATGGGGCAAAGAAGTGATTAATCCCGATGTTGCTAATGCCTTGTATACCGGTATTAATACAGACACCGGCGGGCTTAGTCATAATTCTTCTCATCCGGAAACTTATCGGATTATTGCGGATTTGTTGGAACAAGGATTGGACAAAGGCTATATCCACGAACGAATTTATCAGATGAATAATCTGTCGCGCTTGCGGTTGATCGGGAATGTGTTGTTGAATAAATTACAGGTGAGCCATCGTTTCCCGTTGGCGATTATGCCGATTACACAAGAGGAATTGGATAGGTATAATTATAAGGATGGGGATTTGGAAGGTTTGGTCAATATTCCGCTTTCTGTACATAATATATGTGTATCTATCCAGATTACGGAGCGCAAAGAAAGAGTTAAACTTTCTTTCCGTTCAAAAGGGAATATAGCGGTGAATGAATGGGCAAAAGCCTTTTTTAATGGCGGTGGACATCAAAATGCTGCCGGAGGACAAATGGATCTTCCTTTAGAAGAAGTGGTCAGAAAAGTGAATGAAACTGCACCGTGGTTTTTTGAGCAATTGAAAACCAAATAAACGATAGAAGAGAAAGAGAGGAAAAAGTTTATTTTTCCTTGTGCAAGAATAGATTTTAATTTAAATAGTATGCCTTTTTTTAGATTTCATTTTGTAGAAGCCTCCCGAATGGCAGGCGTAAGCCGTAAGTTGGCTAATCGTATTCAAGAGGTCGTTGGATGTCCGCCTGAACACATTGTGTTGGAATTAATTCATTCCAGTGTGGTGGAAGATGTGACAATTAAAAGTGGAAAAGATTGGCCATTTGTTGAAGTCGATTATTTTGAACGTCCGCGTGAGATTCAGGAGGCGGTGGCAAAAATTATCTATGAATGTTTGGTGGATGCCGGTTATCCTAATTCTGATGTTCATTTCAGATACTTGACTCCCGAAAATTATTATGAAAACGGTGTGGGGTACAAATAGTTGAATATGGAATGTTGAAACTACCGTACAAATGACGTTTTGTTGAATCGTTTAAAATGAACAAAACGTAAGCCTGCGTGTAGGCTTTAAATATTCCTTTCAGTCCGTTTTAAATATTTTTTACAGAAAATCATACTAATTTTTTGAATTCATAAAAAATAATACTTATGTTTGTGTATAGTATAAAATGCAACATAAGCTATGAATGATGTCAGAGAATTAGTATCTTATCTTAGTAAAGCAGAAAGAGGCTACACCAAAACTTTAAATCGTGCGTTTCTAAAGAACGGTTTTGATCTGAGCCGTGAGCAGTATGAACTATTGCAAGTATTGTGGACAGAGGATAATGTCAATCAGCAAACTATTTCAAAGAGGTTGCAGAAGGATAAATACAATGTGACCAAATTGTTGAATACCTTGACAAAACGTGGTTTTGTACAACGGAAAATGTGTCAGGAAGACAAACGGAATAATTTTGTCGTTTTGACTGATAAAGGCATAGAGGCAAAAAAAGCATTGACCTCTATCGAGGAGCAGGTGCACGCCGATCTGACCTTTACGATTGCACCTCAAGAGATCAAATCTTGTGTATGGGTACTCAAAAAATTGACAGATATGATGAATTGATCGTCCTATCTGTTTCTTTTATGGGGGGATAGTGTTTTGTCGTTATTGAATGAAATTAAAGTATAAAATGATGGAAGTTTTTAAAGGATTACAACCTGAAGCAGTATGGGGATATTTTGAAGAAATATGCAAAGTGCCCCGTCCTTCACGTAAAGAAGAAAAAATAGGAGCGTGGTTAGTGGAGTTTGCTCACCGGCATCATCTGGATGTTTGCCAAGATAAAGCCGGAAACGTTTTGATTTCAAAGCCTGCGGTGAAAGGGAAAGAGAATATGCCGGGAGTGGTGTTGCAAGCACATCAGGATATGGTTTGTGAAAAGAATGCAGAGGTGGTTCACGATTTCGACAAGGATGCGATATTGCCTTACATTGATGGAGAATGGGTGAAAGCGAAAGGAACAACATTGGGTGCGGATGACGGCATCGGTATGGCTGCTGCCTTGGCGGTTCTAACCTCCGAAAATATACAGCACGGTCCCCTGGAATGTTTGTTTACTGTGGATGAAGAAACCGGACTGACGGGTGCATTTGCTTTGAAACCCGGATTTTTTAAAGGACGAATCTTGCTGAATCTGGATTCTGAAGATGAAGGCGAAATGTTTATCGGTTGCGCGGGCGGAATTGATAGCGTGATACGAATGCCTTATCAGAAGATTGCTTTACCGGCTCATCAATTTGCCGTAAAGATCGTAGTGAAAGGATTACAGGGGGGACATTCGGGAGATGACATCAATAAAGGCAGGGGAAACGCTATTAAATTATTGAATCGCTTCCTTTGGGATCAGAACGATCAATATGGCATACTGCTTGCTTCTTTGGAAGGAGGGAATTTGAGGAATGCCATTGCCCGTGAGGCTACCGCTGTTTTGGTATTTGATGAAGCTCTGAAAGAAAAAATACGGATTAATTTCAATATCTATGCGGCAGAAATGGAGAATGTGTGGAAGTTGACAGAGCCGGGCTTAAAATTGGATTTAGAATCAACAGAATTGCCTGTGAACGTATTGTCAAAGGATGCTACCACAAAATTGTTGGATGCGTTATATGCCTGCCCTCACGGAGTGTTTTCAATGAGTTATCGGATGCCCGGTATGGTTGAAACATCCACTAATTTAGCGGCTGTCCGTTTTGTGGAGAATGATACCGTATTGATTACAACATCTCAGCGTAGCGATGTAGATTCTGAAAAGATGAATATTGCCAATATGGTTGCTTCCGTATTTCGCTTAGCCGGTGCGGATGTGCAACACGGAGAAGGTTATCCGGGATGGGCTCCCAATCCGGAATCAGGTATATTAAAGATAGCAGTGGATTCTTATAAACGATTGTTTGGGAAAGAACCTCTTGTCCGCTCTATCCACGCGGGATTGGAATGCGGATTGTTTTTAGAGAAATATCCGGATATGGATATGATCTCATTTGGACCGACTTTACGAGGGGTGCATTCTCCTGATGAAAAAATAAATATCAAAACGGTGGAAATGTGGTGGAAGCATTTGGTAGATATTTTGGAACGTGTAAAATAATAACTGATGATAGAATAAAGATGAGTTCTAAATTAGCAAAATATGACCGGTTGTATGAACAGATTAAAAACTATGTTCATACAACGGACGATATTTGGGCGCGACTGGCTACGATGGAAGCTGTCTTACACCATAAGATGCAGTCTTTTTTCTGGACAGGTGTGTATGCTCTGATTGAAGATGAATTGATTGTCCGTTCTTATCAAGGACCGGTGGCTTGTCAAAAATTACGACATCATACGGGCGTTTGTTGGGCGGCTGTTCATTCGGAGGAAACGGTGATTGTGGGAAATGTGGAAGAATTTCCGGGACATATTGCCTGCAATTCGATGTCGAAAAGTGAGATCGTCGTTCCAATACGTGACAGGGAAGGAAAGATCTTTGCCTGTTTGGACGTGGATAGTGACCATTTGAATGCTTTTGACGGGGAAGACGAAATCGGTTTGAAAAAGATTTTGTCTTTACTCTATGAATAAGGTGTTGAACTTATTAAAAATCAATCCAAATAATGCAAAAAATATGGAAATGATTTTGATTTTTAATGATACATATTTAACTTAGGCGCAAGAAGAAGAAAACACAATAATCAATCAATAACTAAATCCAAAACTATGAGAAGAATTGTATTTTTATTTTTAAGTGTTTTATTATCCGCAAGTGTGTTTGCTCAAGAACCGGGTGCTACGGAAAAAAATGCAGGTAATGATGCAGTAAAAGCAAAAAATTATGCGGAGGCATTTAAAAAGTATGAGGAGTATCTGAAAATTGTCAATTATAAAGACAATGCAACGGTATTCAATACAGCATTTTGTGCTAATAAAATTAAAAATTATCCGGCAGCTGAGAAGTATTTTGATATGTCAATCAAAAATAAATATAAAACGGCATCAGCTTATCAGGGAAAAGCAAAGGCTCAAAAGTCTCAGAATAAAGATGCTGATATGATGATCACCTTGAAAGAAGGGCTGAAAGCCTCTCCGGGTAATATGAAATTGGAAACAATGTATGCTACTTATTATCTGAAAGAAGGACAAAAGTTTCAAAAAGCCGGAAATGAAGTGAAAGCTGCTGAATCTTATAATAAGATTACAGAACTGACAACGAAGAGTTTTAAAACGCAGGGATATGTAAGTTTGGCAAGTTTGTATTTTAATAATGGAGCAAAAATCTTACAGGATGCAACACCGATCGCTAATAGCGATAAAGCTAAATATGATGCAGAAAAAGTGAAAGCTGTCAACGATTTCAAGAAAGCAAAAGATTTCTTGGTGCAAGCACAATCGTTAGAACCCGCTAATCAGGATGTGAAAGACTTGATGAAACAGGTGAATGAGGCAATGAAATAATATACTTACAGCATCAATAGGGAGCGTCTGTTTCTTGATTGTTGGATGTGTTTCTGTTGATGATTTACGGGGAATAAACTATTTTATGATAGTCTGTTCCCCGTATTTTTGTTGTATTAGCGGGAGATCTTTAAATGATAAATTCGGAATGTCACTTTTTTCAGCTTCACTGCATACTGCATCCCTTGATGTTGCTAAAATTGTAATAAATCTTTATCCATCAAGTATATTGTATAGATACAAAACATTATGATTGCCTGATAATTTGTTGTGTAAGAGAAAAAAATGATGGACTGCTGATGATGATATATCAACAAGTGATGTATTTTTGTTATCTCAAAATAAAATAAATGGATATTATTGAACTTGCAAAACAGAATCAACAGAACGCCTGGAAAGTATTGGAAGATACGGGTATTATTACGGAGTGGGAACGTATTGGGGCAATCGTTCATTTGGTCGGTTCGCTTAAATCAGGTCTGTTGGCTAAAAGTAAAGATATAGATCTCCATATCTATACGAATCAAGTTGATATTTCAGAGAGTTTCTCTGTGATGCAAAAGTTAGCAAAACGGCTGTCTTTGAAAGAAGTGCAATATAAGAATATGATTCATACGGAAGAGGAATGCATTGAATGGCATACTCTGTATGAAGATAAAGAGATGAATGTATGGAAATTCGATATGATCCATATCCGCAAGGATTCAAAATATGACGGAGTAGTGGAAAATGTGACTGCTGCTATCATAAAACGTCTGACTCCGGAAATTCGGGAAAGAATACTTCAAATTAAATTTGATGTGCCGGATGCTGTTATAATTCCGAGTATAGAGATTTATTATGCTGTTTTGACAGGAGGTATACGTAATTACAAAGAATTTGAGCAATGGCGTAAAAGCAATCCATTGGTAAACAGTCTGGATTGGTTGCCGTAATTTATATAAAAAAAAACATTTTGTCAAATGAAGAGGGTATATCTATTTTTAGATATACCCTCTGAACCTACTTTATCTCAATGCCCATTCTTTTGTATTCTTTTGTCAAAAGATCTTCGAGCTGGTCAAGGTCTAATTTCTTGGCAATGATCTTCTTGTCTTTATCCAATAAATACATAATCGGGGTTGATTCGATGTGATAATATACTCTGAAATTTGTTTGATTGTGCGGATCCCAGCAATTGACAAAATCAAATAATTCGTGTTCTGTTACAAATTTCTCCCATTTATCTTTGTCGTTTTGGGTGTGTACCGCAAATACTTTAAAGCCGTAGGGTTTGAATTTATCCAATAATTGAGTTTTCACTAAGGGTACTTGTTTTTTGCAGTGTCCACAGTCGGCTTCCCAAAATAGGAGTAGGGTAAATGGAGCTTCTGTTTCATCTAAGCTAACCCACGTTCCGTCCATTGTAGGGAGTTTTAATTCCTGCGCTTTCATACCGAGCAGGTTGTATTGTGTTAATAATACTTCCCGTTCGATTTTGTCGCGATTTTCTTTATCCACCCAATCGGCTTGTCCTGTCAGGTAATATTTTTTAGCGATATATACAAAGGCGGCATCCATTCCCATTATATTGCTTTCAAGCGCAAAATTGAAGCAATAACTTACTAAATAACGGAACATTGCTTTGTTTGTCTTGGATTTTTCAATGATATTGACAGATTCTTTGAAAACGCTGTCGGGATGCATTAGAATTATATTGTTGAAATAATCATCTAATTTATTTTTGAAGATGGGCGTACGGATTAACATACTGTCTTTGAAGTTTGTATAATCCCAGTAATGGTCTTTGTTATAGAAATAACCTCTTTTACGTATCTCCATATCCCGATCGGGAGTGCTTTCCGGAATTTCTTTTGAAAAATCAGGAATGTTGGGTGAGAGGGTGAAATTTGAAAAAGTGGCTAATGCTGATCCCGGATATTGTTTTCCCAAATTAGCAATGTAGGCACGGACTTCATTGTCTGCCTGATTGAATTGTTCTATGTATTTTTTTCTGATTTCAGGAGATTCTTTTTGTGGTTCTTTTTCCAAAGTTTCTCCGATTTTTTTTATTTTCCGGTTTTGAGCTGTCATAAATTTTTGGAAGTCGATAAATGCCTGATTTTCGACAGAACCTTCCATTCGAATCGTTTCTAATATATTCAGGGTATCGGTTGTAATAGAGAAATTTTGGTTATTACCAATGACCAGATCAAAATAGTTACTGGGTGAGAATAAAATCATATACATTCCACGTGCCAGTTTTTTATCTTTTTTTTGAAAGATACCCTGACCGGATGCATTTAATTTGGCTGTATCGACAGTATATACTTTCTCTTCAAAATAATTAGCAAGGATGACTTGACTGTTAGCCATTTTAGGTACAGAAATTTTAATATTATATCCTTGAGCACACACCGTAGCGGCTTGAAGGAATAAGCCGATAGTTAAAAAAATAAATATTTTTTTCATATTAAACACTTATTTTCGCAATAAAGCCTGATGGACGGATTTATATTTTAATTTTGAAAATAATTATTAATAACATTGTTGGCCTGTTTAAAACCTAATCGTGAGGCTATTTTCAGATCTTTTAAGGCTTCTTCGGCTTGATTTAATGTCATATTAGCAATTGCCCGATTATAGTATGATCTTGCATTGGAGGGATCGATATTGATAGATTCTGTGTAATCTTTGATGGCATTTTGCAAATCTCCTTTTTTCTGCATTATAATTCCTCGATTAAAATAGAGGGCACTTGAATTTAGTCCGTATTCTTTAGCGGTGGTTATGTCCATTGTAATGTTTTTGCCTAATTGTAGTGCCTTATTGTAATCTGCTAAGGCTCCTTCTAAATCATTCATACGAAAACGTGTGATACCACGATAGTGGTAAGCCATAATAAAATCAGGACGTAATTTTATCGTTTCCGAGTAGTCTTTGATGGCATTGGCATAGATACCTAAATTTTCATAGACAATCCCCCGATTAAAATATGAATTTGTATGATCGGGATAGTTGACTAATATATAGTTGAAATCATTTAGGGCTTCTTTGTAATGTCGCGTGTTTGCATAAGAAATGGCACGATTATAGTAGGCGGGAAACCAAGCTGCATCAATAATCAATGCATTATTAAATTCGGCAATAGCCTGATCATACTGGTTTTGTTTCATATACTCCAGTCCGCGCTTGTTTGCCTGTTTCACTTTTGTGTTACAAGCTGCACATAAAACTATTATAATGAACAATAACTGATATTTCATTAGAGCAATATTTCGATCTTAACAACTTTATCTATTTTCAGACATAATCTAAATGATTCGCCAAAGTTAACAAATCGCAATGAGAAATTAAAGTTTTAGTTTGATTTTTTCATTTTACTGATTTAAAATTATTCCTTATCATATAAACGTTTTAATAAATCTGTGCGACGTATTTTTCGAAGTATTTTTGTGATGGGTTCTCGAAATTCTTTTTTATACCAGAAGAAGAACATATTTTGTTGTTTTTTCTCGTCTTCTGATTTTGAAGAATTGATTGGACGTAGCGAATAAGGATGATAGCCGGTGTAGTACATTGTCGTCGCCAATGTCATCGGCGTGGGAGTAAAGTCTTGCACTTGTTCCAATCGAAAATCAAGATGTTTGGTGGCTATTGCCAATTCCGCCATATCTTCAGGTTTACAGCCCGGATGTGATGATATAAAATAAGGGATGATCTGTTCTTTCAGTTGATGTTTATGATTGATTTCATCGAAAATTGATTTCAATTGTTGGAATAATCGGAAAGAAGGTTTTCGCATCAAATGAAGCACTGAGTCTGCCGAATGTTCAGGTGCTACCTTTAAGCGTCCTGATGTATGATAGCGGATGACTGTTTCTAAATATTCTTTATGTGTCTGATTGATACGTTTATCACTACTATCATTTAAACATAAATCATAGCGTATTCCTGAACCAATAAAACAATGTTTGATTCCGGGATGCCTACGTGCGGAGGCATAGACGTGTAACAAGGGGGCGTGATCGGTATTCAGATTTTTGCAGATAGTCGGATAGGCGCAGGATGCTCGCTTGCATTGCCGGCAAAGTGAAGCATCTTTACCTTGCATCGCGTACATATTGGCGGAAGGACCGCCTAAGTCGGTCACCGTACCTTTAAAATCAGGCATTTCTGTGATACGATCCAATTCTTGCAGAATGGATTCTTCGGAACGTGAAACAATAAATTTCCCCTGATGGGCAGAGATGGTACAAAAAGCACATCCACCAAAACAGCCTCGATGCATTGTTACAGAATGTCGGATCATATTATAGGCTGGTATCTCTTTCCCTTTATATCGAGGATGGGGAAGTCGGGTAAACGGGAGATGGTAGACAGCATCCAATTCTTTGGTATTTAGAGGTGGATAAGGTGGATTGACGATCACCTGTTGGTCACCAATGGATTGAATCAGTCGAGCGGCTTCAACACTATTGGATTCTTCTTCTATGTGTCGGAAATTTTCTGCGTGTTTTTTCTTTTCTTTTAAGCACGATTCGTGCGAATAGAGAATTATGTTTCGCCATCTTTTGTTCGTAGCAACACTTTCATCCTCTTTTCGGAGTACAGCAGTTTGCGGAATATTGGTCAGGCTATTAAATGGAATACCTTTTTGTAACATCTTGCAAATATCTGTTAGCGGCTTTTCACCCATACCGTATATCAGCATATCTGCTTTGCTCTCAAAAAGGATGGAGGGTTTTAGGGTATCGTTCCAATAGTCGTAATGACTAAGTCGTCGGAGAGATGCCTCAATGCCTCCGATGATTACAGGAATATCGGGATATAATTTTTTCAGGATTCCTGTATAGACAATAGTAGGCATATCCGGTCGTGCTCCCGCTCGTCCATCAGGGGTATAGGCATCATCCGAGCGTTTCCTTTTGGCTGCGGTGTAATGATTGACCATAGAGTCCATACTGCCTGCACTGATACCAAAGAACAATCGGGGAGTTCCTAATTTGCGAAAATCACGTAAATCATCTTGCCAGTTTGGTTGGGGAACGATGGCTACTTTTAGTCCTAACGATTCTAAAAGTCTGCCAATGACGGCTGCACCGAAAGATGGATGGTCTACATAGGCATCCCCGGAAAACAAGATGACATCCAAATATTCCCATCCGCGTTCTTTCACTTCTTTGACAGAAGTGGGGAGCCATTGCAATTGTTCGTTTGTATTCATTTTTTATAGATCAGTAACGCTATATCTTTTAACGTTTTAAATGAGTTTTTTCAAGGAGTTTATAAAGCAATAAATAAGTCAACGGGCTTATTTGGACAAAGATAGTGTTTTTTTGTACCTTTGCAGTTCAAAAAAAATCGAAAACGTTTAAAAGGTTCAAAATGGGAGAATTTTGAAATACCTTTTAGGCTGTTTGAATTGTTCTACTTGTTTATGCAGTGAATATGAAAAAAGTAAATATTATCAGTTTAGGTTGCTCTAAAAATCTGATCGACACAGAATTGTTATTGAAACAATTGGATAAAGCTGGGTATGTGACGGAGAAGGATATGGAAAATTCAGATGCGGAGGTTGTGATCATTAATACTTGTGGTTTTATCGGTGACGCAAAGGAAGAGTCGATAAATACGATTTTTGAACAAGTGGAGCGTAAGAATGAAGGTCTCGTCAAGCAGATATATGTGATGGGTTGTTTATCACAACGTTATAGGTATGAATTGAAAGTAGAGCTTCCGGAGGTAGATGCTTTTTTCGGTAAATTCGATTGGAAAGGTGTATTAGAGAAAATGGGAGAACATTTTGATGAAAGCATTCGAAATCAGCGATTGCTGACAACTCCTTCGCATTATGCTTATTTGAAAATCTCAGAAGGATGTAATCGCACTTGTTCCTATTGTGCCATTCCAATTATAACTGGAAAACATAAATCCAGAGATTTTGAAGAACTGTTAGATGAATGTCGTCAACTTGTTAAAGGTGGGGTAAAAGAAATATTGGTCGTTGCGCAGGATTTGACTTACTACGGTATGGATTTGTATGGTAAAAACAGATTGGCGGAATTGATCAGTCGAATGGCGGATATAGAGGGATTGGAATGGATTAGGTTACATTATGCTTATCCTACCGGATTTCCTATGGAGTTATTAACTGTGATGCGTGAGCGTACCAATGTGTGTAAATACTTGGATATTGCTTTGCAACATTGTAGTGATCGGATGCTGAAACGAATGCGAAGAGGGATTACAAAGCAACAAACAATAGACCTGATACGTAGAATCCGTCAAGAAGTACCGGGCATTTTTATCCGTACCACATTGATGTGCGGACATCCCGGAGAAACGGCGGAAGATTTTGAAGAGCTTTGTCAATTTGTGCAGGAGATGAAATTTGAACGATTGGGAATATTTTCTTATTCACACGAAGAAGATACCTATTGCGATGAAAATTATAAAGATGATGTTCCGAAAAATACTAAACAAGAAAGAGCGGAACGTATAATGGAATTGCAAGCAGGAATATCTCAAGAATTAAATCGTCCATTAATCGGTCAAACACTTCGGGTATTGATTGACCGGAAAGAAGACGATCTGTATATTGGGCGTACTGAATATGATTCTCCTGAAGTTGATCCAGAGGTTTTGGTGAATAGTGATAATGAATTGAAAATCGGTGAATTCTATCAAGTGAAAATTACCGGATCAGATGAATACGATTTATATGCGATTGCGTGTCAATAAGAATATGATATATAAATTAAAATAAAAATAGAAAAGGATGAAAAATGTAAATTTAATAATGATTGCCCTGTTGGTAATGTTTTCAGGATGTAAGAGTATGGATAACTCTCTTATTTTGCTTAGGGCACACGAATGGGAATTAAAATCTATGACGGAAAATAATATGGTTTTAACAAATCCTCGTCAACTGCCTACGTTAGAATTTAGTGATAGCACTGCAGTGTATGGTTCTGCCGGATGTAATCGTTTTTTCGCTACTTACACGGTGGGAGAAAAGGGAATGATAACAATTAAACCGGGTGGATCTACAATGATGTTTTGTCCGGATATGCAATTTGAAGATGCTTATCTAAAAGCTTTGAACGAAGTGAAAAACTATACGATTAAAGACAATGAATTACAGTTGAAAGATGATGCAGGGAAATTAATGATTGTCTATGGAGTTGTTGATACATTAAAGAAAGTCGGTGTAGCCGGTGGGGATCACGGATGTAATGCGAGTGCCGGTTATACGTGGTCGGAAGTTCGTCAGAATTGTATTCGTATATTTGAAGAAGGAATAAAATTTATTGCCGTTGGCGGTCAGGATACCACTTTAGCTGCTTATGTTGTATTTGCTGCTGATTCATTACAAGCGGAGGCTTTTGTACCGGATAGCGAAATTCATCCTATACTTGATCGTCGTTCTTTGCCCAATGGTGGTTTTGCTTGGAATCAGGAGGACGATGATACTCTTAACGTACGTTTGATGGATGGGAGATGGATTATCGAAAAACGCGGTAAAGTGATCTATTCACAGGCAAAATAAGAGATACTGTTTGAGAGAATATTTTAAATAACGTCCAATAATTGCGGGATGGAATTTTTAGAAACATATCATTTGGGAGGATTAGCAATAGGAATGGCAACCTTTCTGATTATCGGATTATTTCATCCGATTGTGGTCAAGTGTGAATATTATTGGGGGACCCGTTGTTGGTGGCTATTTCTATTGTTAGGTTTAGTAGGTGTTGTCGGAGCATTGTTGGTCAGTCATCTTTTTTGGTCTTCATTGCTTGGTGTATTTTCCTTTTCATCCTTTTGGACTATTCTTGAAATATTTGAGCAAAAAGGTCGCGTACAGAAAGGTTGGTTTCCGATGAATCCCAAACGAAAAGATGAATACAAATAATGGATATTTCTGTACCATAAAATTGGAAACAGTCTTTACAATGTGCATTTAGCCAATAGTTTTAGAATTTATGACAGACTATTTACAACAATTAAACGAAATTTGCCGTGCTACTTTAGTCGAGCATCTTGGTATGGAATTTACGGCAGCCGGAGAAGGATGGTTGGAAGCAAAAATGCCAATAGATCATCGTACTTGCCGTCCGGACGGTGCATTGCACGGTGGTGCAAATATGGCATTGGCGGAAACCGTTGGTGGGGCATTGAGTTCAATGTCTATGTCTGAGGAAATGCGTTTCAAGGTTTTCGGTATTGAGGTCAATGGGAATCACATAAAACAGGCACAGGGACACTACGTTATTGCACGAGGGACCTTTCTTCATAAAGGCAGACGCTCACACGTTGTCAATGTAGAAATACGCGATGAATTTGGTACAATCGTAACTGTAAACCGTGTGACCAATATGATATTGATAGACCATCAGTCATAAACAAACAAAAAAGAACGAGTAGTGCTGGATGATATAATACCCCTTTGCTACTCGTTCCTTATTTTTCGTTTTTTACGATTTACTTTTCACTGAGCTCATATCCCCATTGTTGTAGGGCAAAATCCCAATATTTTTCAACTAATTCCACTGTTCGGGCTTCGTATTTATAAGCATTTTTCTTATAACCTTTCTTTTTATTCAAATAAGAGGCTATACCTGCTTCGGCTTCTTTAAAACCGGATAATGAAAGAGTTTCATATATTTTCCGGGTCATTTCCATCGCATTTGCTTCAAAATCCTCAAACTTAATTTCAATCAGATTCCCTGCCGGAATCAATTTTTTATCTTCTTCATACTTGCGATACAGGCGGGTATAAATATCCAGAATATTCGATTCAATTTCTTCGTCCGGCATCTGCTGTAATTGTAACGACTTGATTGTATTGGTAAAGAAACTGCGGGTAGACTCAAAAACCGTATAAGGATTGCGCATCAAATAGATAAACTTAGCATTGGGGAACATTTCAAGTATTTCTTTCACTTTCCCTGTATGCGGTGGATTCTTGGATAAAAACTGAGAGCCTTTCGTATTCCAAAGTGAAATCTTCATCAATTTTATAAAAGTGTCTTTAAAAATCTGATGTTCTTCCTCGCTTGCTTTTGTCATTGTAAGGAAACGGTCACAGTACTCCTGCATATTCTTTGGTAAAAACCAAAAATTATAATAGGAGCAGGGCATCATATTTGAAAGGGCAAATTCTTCTTCCTGTGGCAGATCCACATTCAATTCCATATTATCCGTAGGGCGTTTATCCGGCATCAGCCACGCCATTGTTTTCTTGAAAAAAGGCTGTCCCCACAACATCAGATGCGGGAATACCGTTTGATAGGTGGTGGTATATCCAAAATGTGAATCGTGTGCCAACACATTATGAACAAAAGTAGTACCGCTACGCCAATGTCCAAGGATAAACACCGGTTCCATATTCATCGGTAGATCCTTCAGGCGTTTATTATATCTTCTGTCCTGAATGGGCTTCAATAGACTTAAAAGTCGGCATACTGCCTTTGTCAGTTGATATTTGGTATGATAAGCTTTATCAATCGTTTGTCCTTTTGTAATACCATTAAATGTTTTCCAATCTGCTCCAACCAATGTATTGACCGGCAACTTTTGAAATTCAAGTACTCCCATTTATTTCACAATTTTTATGGCGATACCTTGTCGCTCTAATTCTTTGCAAATTTTCTCAACGGCATCACAATGTTCCATCCCAATACCAAGTTTTTTCAAATTAATTTCCGGTAATTCTTCCGCTTGTATCTCCTTTTGGTTCACTCGGTCGATAATCATACCTACGGCGCACGTATTATTTGTAATCGGATCAATCAGAATAAAAGCCCCCGTATTCTTATTTTTTTGATAAGGGTCAAAGAAGAGCGGTTTATTGGAAGTAAACACCACGCGGGCGATCTCATTTAATTCCATCGCTTGGCTTGGTGATTGCTCCATTGTATTCACATTCACTTTATAACGAATCCGTTCAATTTTTACTCGTGTCAGATTCGTCGTATGCTTGATAAAAAACTGTTGTTCCGGATCCATTCTGCTTTCATCCATCCACACCAACATTGCCTCAAAATTTCGGTCTATGCACGGTAGATTATCGGGATGCACCAACATCTCTCCACGAGAAATATCAATTTCGTCTTCTAACGTAATCGTAATCGCTTCCGGCGGGAAAGCGTATGCTTGTTCGCCATTATAAGTGACGATTGATTTCACGCGCGATCTTTTCATAGAGGGGAGGGCAACCACTTCGTCACCTTTGTGCACAATGCCGGAGGCAACCGTACTACTGAATCCTCTAAAATCAAGATTTGGACGGAGTACATTTTGTATCGGATAGCGAAAATCTTTGAAATTCTTATCGCTGTCGATATGCACCGTTTCTAAAAATTCGAGTAATGGTTTTCCGGTGTACCAACCCATATTGACCGATTGTTCTACCACATTATCTCCTCTCAGTGCAGATAGGGGTACGCACACAATATCCGGGATGCCCAGCGGTTCTGCAAATTTGCGGTAATCGTTGACAATTTGGTTAAATACCTCCTCTTTGTAATCCACCAAATCCATTTTATTGACTGCCAACACCACGTGCTGAATCCCCAACAAAGACACTAAATAAGTATGTCGGCGTGTTTGGGTAATCACTCCCGTGCGGGCATCCACTAAAATAATAGCCAAGTTAGCCGTTGAACCACCGGTAATCATATTTCGGGTATACTGTTCGTGTCCCGGAGTATCGGCAATAATAAATTTCCGTTTATTGGTAGAAAAATAGCGGTAAGCCACATCAATCGTAATACCTTGTTCCCGTTCTGCTTTCAGACCGTCAAGCAACAAAGCATAGTCAATTTCCTCACCTGCATTGCCGTAACGTTTGGTATCTCTCTCCAAAGCGTCCAATTGATCCTCATACAGTTTTTTACTATCGAAAAGCAATCGCCCGATCAGTGTTGATTTTCCGTCATCCACCGATCCTGCTGTCAGTAATCTCAGCAGATCTTTTTTCTCATCTTGATCGAGAAATTCCTTTATATTTAATTTTTCCATTGAGTCTTTCGTCATTAATCGTTACTCGTTTTTTATCTTTAATATCCAAAGAAATTAAAAATATCCCTCTCTCTTCTTCTGTTCCATACTTGCATCTTGGTCAAAGTCGATGACACGGGTGGTACGTTCCGACTTAGTGGTAGTCATCATTTCCTCCACAATCTTCTCTATCGTATCGGCTTCCGATTCCACAGCACCCGTCAAAGGCCAACATCCCAAGGTTCTAAAGCGCACATTCCTCATTTTCACCTTTGCCCGGTACTCTTCCGGCAGACGTTCATCGTCCGGCATAATCAGATTGCCGTCTATTTCCACAATAGGGCGGGGTTTTGCAAAATAAAGCGGTACGATGGGAATATTCTCCATCCGGATATACTGCCAAATGTCCAATTCCGTCCAATTTGAAAGCGGGAACACCCGGATAGACTCTCCCTTGTGCACCCGTGCATTATATAGATTCCACAATTCAGGTCGCTGATTCTTTGGGTCCCATTGGTGGAACTTATCGCGAAAAGAATAGATACGTTCCTTCGCTCGTGATTTCTCTTCATCTCGCCGTGCGCCACCGAAAGCCGCATCGAATTTATACTGATCCAACGCGTGCAACAATGCCTGAGTTTTCATTAAATCCGTATGCACTTTACTACCGTGTGTAAAAGGTCCGACACCTTCGTGAAACCCTTTCATATTTGATTCTACAATCAGATCCCAATTATTCTCTTTCGCATATTTATCGCGAAATTCAATCATCTCCTTAAATTTCCACTTTGAATCAATGTGCATCAATGGAAAAGGCACTTTGCCGGGATAAAAGGCTTTCTCAGCCAAACGAACCATTACGGAAGAATCTTTTCCGATCGAATAAAGCATCACCGGATTTTCAAATTCTGCCACCACTTCACGGATGATGTGGATGGATTCTGCTTCCAGTTCTTTTAAGTGACTTAATTTATATTCAGGCATCATATTAATAGATTAAAATCGGAAAAGATTGATCTCCTCCTTCATTTGTCAAAAGTAATTTTAGGATAAATGGCATCCAGCAGTATTTTTACTGATTTTTCCAATGATTGTTCGGAAGTATCAATCGAAATGAATGCATCTTCCGGCGATTCGAAAGGAGAGGAGATACCGGTAAAATCTTTGATTTCTCCCCGTCGGGCTTTTGCATACAGACCTTTCACATCACGTTTTTCGCAAGCCTCCAACGGTGTACTGACATACACTTCCAGAAAATCATCCGGTCCGATAATATTGGCTGCCATCCGGCGAATAGCGTTCGTCGGACTGATAAATGCAGCAATGGTCACAATCCCGCAGTCAACAAATAACTTTGATACTTCGGCGATGCGTCGGATATTTTCCGTTCGGTCGGCATCCGAAAATCCCAAATTATTGTTAATTCCACTACGAATATTATCACCGTCCAAGATACGGCACAATAAACCCCGTTGATACAACTCTCTTTCCAGCGCAATAGCCAGCGTACTCTTTCCGGAACCGGACAAGCCGGTGAACCAGATCATTATACCTTTTTGTTTCAATAACGCTTCACGGTCTGACCGTTGCAATGTTCTTTCAAAAATCGGATATATATTATCGCTCATTTCGTATGGCATTAATAATGAATCATCACTTTACAATGAACCACGGATTCAGTAAATTCTCTTTATTATAGTGTAAGGGCGTTTTCTCGTCCGTTTCATATAATTCCTTGCCGGCAGCTTTGGCGATGGCGTGTCCTGCCGCCGTGTCCCATTCCATTGTAGGGGCAAAGCGAGGGTATATGTCAGCACTTCCTTCAGCCACCAAACAAATTTTGATCGAACTGCCGATGGAAGTCAGCGATACATCACCCTTGTCTTCCCGTATCCGGTCAATAAATTGTTCAGTTTCCACATTCAGATGAGAACGGGATGCCACAACGACACAACCTGCGTGTTTACCATTTAGCGGCAATCGCAACGCTTGCTCTACCGGCTTTGCAAAATCTATGCCATTTGTTCGACTGATCCCTTCGATTTTAAAAGCACCTTTTTCTGCCGTTCCGTAATAAAGTATTTTTTTTACAGGGATATAAATCACACCCAGCAGGGGAACACCCTCTTGAATAAAAGCAATATTCACCGTAAATTCACCGTTACGCTTGATAAATTCCTTCGTACCGTCTAACGGATCTACCACCCAAACACTTTTCCAATGGCGGCGAACCTCAAAGTCTACGGATTTATTTTCTTCACTGATGATGGGGTAAGGGGTATTTTGGAGATAACCCATAATCACCTCGTTGGCTTTCCGGTCAGCAATCGTCAGCGGTGAATTGTCTGCTTTTCGTTCGATCTCAAAATCGGCAGCCGGATCATTGTATATGTCTAAAATAGTATTGCCGGCTTTCAATGCTGCGTCAATCGCTGTATTTAATAATGACTCCATAATGAATTTGCTATGTGCGGCAAAGGTATCATTTTTTTTAATAATTTAAACCGCATCAAGCGAACATTCCACGACATTCCTTTTCCAATTTCCTTTGGATTGTTATCTTCTAAAAGAAACGTTATGTTCAAAAAACAGTTGGTAAATCCTTTTTATTTTTGGACAGTAAAAAATTCTGTCAGACTTGTTTTACTCCAGCTATCTATCAGAAAGGGGTGTTCAAAATCATTTTCTTCGATAGATTTTATCGGTTTCACTTCTTTCAAACCTTTTATGCTTTCAACGTATGTGACCACCGTATTGATATCTCCTCTCACGATTCCGTGTTTTGCACCGACGGCGTGATAGGTCTGATCATACAAAACGCCTTCTGAATACCATCCTAAGAGGGTGCCGTCAAAGCTGTAAACCTGATCTTTCGCCTTAAGGTAAGCAACCGGTTTCCCTTCAAATAAATATATAGTCGCTTCGTCGCTGTAATCAATGTAGGCTATTGCTTCTTTGCTTTCGTCGTACAAGGTGACGGGTACTTCTTCCTCCTTTTTTGGGGTATTATCTTCCGAATCGGAGCTACATCCGTAGCATAAAATACTCAATGAAAAGAGCATCAAGAATAAATTATTCATAATGAAATATGATAAAGATTACTAAAAAGAACGATGCAGAAACAAATGCCCTTATCTTAGGTTTTCATTGTGTGCCACTCGTTATTTTCGGGGGGCAAAGTTATTTACTTTTCTAAGATCGCATAATAGAAATCTACTTATTTTTTTAGATACAAATCGAATGGCTGAAAGATCAAAAGAAACTCCTTTCACTGACCAACGTTAGGGGTGAAAGGAGTTTAAAATCATTGGAAGGAATCGCCTTCTCTGAAAAAAATAGTTCCGGTCGCTTTTTCAGATGCTAATGATACAACCGACGCCGGAACCGAAGTTTGAAATTCAGGGAATCAGTTGTTTGGTTTTTCCTGAATCGTAAATAATTGACACCTTGTTTTTTTCGATCAGGATGCCCCGTCCGAATCCGTCTTCCCGATTGTCTTTCGCGTCAACGTCGATGGCAATCACTTGTTGGTGATAAAAAGTCGTAATATCGTCAAAAATAGTGTGTCCGACAATGATTCGATTCACCTCATATTCTTTCAATAACTTAGATAAACCTTCTTTGGAAAGAGGATTATATTTATCTTCTCCCGACACCATTCCGCGATACCAATAGGGACCATTGCCTCCGAATATAAATTTCTCTGCTTCGTTTCGATCTTCGGGTTTTTGTCCCAATGATTCACTGGCAATGCGGTTGATCTCCGGAATACTCATTTTTTGTTGCAATAATTCCTCGCTCAATCCGGCGTGTACAAATAAATTTCCGTCCACGACTTCAATCAGATTCCGACTTCTCAGCCACCGTCCCAATTCGCTATTTTTCCCCCACAAGGCATTGTAGGGCATCTTTAATTCTTCGGCAAGCCACAAATACTTCTTCTTGACATATCTTATATTGTTTCGTGCCACCATCTCCTCGTGATTACCCAGCAAAAAAGTAACCCGTCCGCCGGCATCCATTGCCTCTTGTTCCAATTGATAGATCAGCCAAAACAAGGTCACGGCATCGACACCTCTGTCAAAGACATCGCCGATAATGAGCAATTCATTTTTGCCGAAACTCCACCGGCATTTCTCATCAATCACCTTTTGTGCTTTCAGGATAGAGACAAAAGAGATAAAATCAGAATGCGGATCTGAAATCGCCAATAGCTTTTCAGGTAACGCTCTTTTCCATTCGGGACGATGCAGGGGATGTAATTTCACTTGAAAAGAACAATTCCCTTTTTCAGCTGTAACGGTAAAGGTCGAAACTTCTTGGACAGTCGGGTAGAGGTCATTGTGCAACTTCCTTTGTTGATCAACAGAAATCACCCGAACTTTTCCCGATGGTTCATACATCACATAGGGACCGTCAACCGACAACTCCTTCTTTTCCTGCTTGTGCTTATCGGCAACCACATTCAGCGTAGTACCCAAACAAAGCACCAAACAAAGCAATAATCCAATATATTTGTTGATCATCCTATTTATTTTAAACGTTCATAAAATTGATAGAGTTTTGAAAATCCTGAAAGCCATCAAAATATCAAAACATCTCGTTGAGAGGAATGATTTTTTAGCTTTCAGGACTTTCAAAACAATCTAATAGACTAATATCCGGGATTCTGCTGTCCCTTCATATTCTCATTTGCATCTAATTCTGCTTTGGGAATAGGAAGTACCACCTTGTGCATCGTCCAGTCGAATTTCGTCGCATAATCTTGCAAATCTAAGTGCTTTGTACTTGATATATCACTTTGTTTCACATTTTTTCGTTCAATCGTACCGCCATTACGGATCACATCAAACATCCGATGACCTTCTCCGAAAAACTCTTTCCGGCGTTCTTCCAATACACGCTCAAGGGTGATCGTTGTCCCTTCCACACTCTTAGCCGGATTACCCCGTTTCACAATCGCATCGAGATATTTCACTGCCTTATCGTTCTCGTTGGTCAATTTAACGGCAGCTTCTGCGGCATTCAAATATAATTCCGAAAGGCGGAAAATAGGAATATTTGCATCGGCAACCGATTCATTCTTTTGACCCGGATACTTTGTAGTATAGGGACGTTTGCTAATCACCTCAAACATTTTAGAGCGGACATCGGCTTTGTCTTTTCTCAAGAAACTAACGAAACTGGAGGTTAAGATAATGTCTTTGTAACCGTAATAAGAACATAGATAACCCATTGCTTCATTTCCCGGACCGTCCGTTGTCAAATTGACCACTTCGTAGAAAACTTCTGAGGTGAAATCATCCGCCCATACTTTGGTGTATTCTTCATTGGTCCACAAACTGAAACCGTTATCTTCCGCTCCTTTGATCGCCTCTTCCGCTATTGCCAAAGCATTTTCATTATCTCCCTGATAAAGATAAACACGGCTCAACAAAGTCATTGCTGCCCATTTGTTTATTTTCCCCTGTGTTCTATCTTCCAACAACAAAGGTTCGGTGGCGGAAACAGCTGTTGTCAAATCCTTTAAAATCTCGGTATAACAAGCTGCCACCGTGCTGCGTTTGGGCTTATAATCTGTTCCTACCACATCTTTCACGATCGCTCCGCCTAAGGAAGCACCGTTATCCTTCGTATAGGGATAGCCGTACAACCTGTTCACATCAAACAATGCCAATGCCCGCAACGTAAGTGCTTGTCCTTTCAAATCGTTTTTTCGCTCATTAAACTTCTTCAAGCCCTTTTCGTCCACGCCCGCATACATCATTCCATCAATTTTAGATAAAACAATGTTGGCATTTTGAATGATCTCATAGCAAGTTCTCCAAAAAGAAGTAGGAGCATTCGATGCATTATAGGAAAACATATAATAATCGGCACAACGTTTCGTATTGCTATAAGCCTGCATATCATCTCCGGTGACATCGCCGTAATATTGCATCCGGGCTCCGTAATAATAATTCGATTGGATGGTGCTGTAAATCCCGTTCACCATAAATTCCAAATCATTCAATTCATTCAGGGCTGTTTCCGAATCAACATCTGTTGATGACGTTGTATCCAACCAGTCATTGCCACAGGCACTAAACAGCCAGGCTAATGAAATTATCAGTATATTTTTTATTCTTTTCATAACGTACACATTTTAGGGTTAAAAATTTACTTCCAATCCGAAGGTCACTGTTCTTAATGGAGGAGTTCCCCAGATAGCCGTACCATCGTCCACTGCTTCAGGATCATAAAAATCGTATTTAGCCCAAGTCCATAAATTGCTGGCGGAAGCATAAAGTCTTACCTTTTCTAAACCGGCTTTGCGGATCCATTCTTTGGGAGCTGAAACACCGAAAGTCAGGTTCTTCAGACGGATAAAATCAGAAGAATGTAAACGACGGCTGGTTCTGTAATCCCGCATATCAATATCATTTCCTTTAATGAAACGTTCATATTCGGCGATATCTCCCGGTTGTTTCCATCTGTTGCGGTAATAAGTCGGAATATTGGCTTCGAGGTCGCCACCGCCGTGTTCTGTCTTTTGTGCCCAGTTGTCGTAAGAATAACCGCCAAAAGAATAGGAGAACATAAAATTAAGATCCAGCCATTTATAGCGTAACGTATTGCCCAAACCGCCGCTTACTTTCGGATCGGCGCATTTCATCGGAATATAATTGGCTTCTGCCGGATCTTTAGTAATATCTTTCACATACTTGCCGTCGCTGCCTAAGGTATTGGTATAAAACTGCACCGTACCGTCATCCGGATCAATACCGGCAAATTCCATCAGGTAAAAGGTGCGATAGGGCATACCTACTTTCCTGATTTGAGAGCCACTGGGTATCTCAGTTTGTATACCGTCCAAGCGGATAATTTCGTTCTTATTGTGTCCGAGGTTGAAATTAGTTGTCCAACTGAAATCCTCCCGATCGAAATTCGTTGAACGAATTTCCAACTCCACGCCCTGATTCTTCACTTCGCCGATGTTCATCAGATAATCGTCAAAACCGGTGGTCATAGAGATCGGTCGATCCATCAATAAATCTTTGGTAGTTCGGGTGTAATATTCCAATGTGACATTCAGACGGTTCCAAAATCCCATATCCAATCCCACGTTGAAATTGTAATTCGTTTCCCACGACAAATCGAAATTCTTTAATTGCGATTGTGCCATACCTGCCTGATCATTGTATTTATTGTCCACACTGCTCAAGCCCATATATCCGTAGTAATCGGAAGGCAACGTACCGTTTACACCGTAAGAAGCCCGCAACCGAAGGTCTGTCAACCACGCTTCTGTGGGTTTCATAAACTCTTCCGCATTCACTTTCCACGCTCCGGACAACGACCAGAAATTACCCCAACGGTTATCGCGTTGCAAACGTGAACTGCCGTCCATCCGATAGCTGGCACCAAAATAATATTTATTGTCGTAATTGTAATTCACCCGTGAAATATAAGAAACCAATCTTGAATTATTGTAAGAACCGGAGGCATTATCCATTTTCACACCATTACTGGTTTCCGGTTTGTCGGGGCGAGCAAATCCTTTGACGTAAGCATTCACGTAATCGCGATTCTGATCGTCAATTTCATATCCGACCAATACGTCAAGGTTGTGCTTATCGGCAAACGTCTTTTGATAGCTTACAATGTTCGACCAGATCATTTTGTTGCGCTCATACATTGATTTGGATAAAGTTCCATTCTCATCCTCTCCGTCAGAAGTGCGCGGGTCTGCCCAATCTTTTCCTTTCGTGATGGTATAATCATAACTCAAGGTCGATTTAAAGGTCAAATTTTTGATCAGCTCATAGGAAGCATACATCGTATTGAACGTACGGGTGACATATTCCCGATTAAAATTATAGGCGGCAGACAATACCGGATTACGATCGTTATTACGAATAAAATCACGGTTCCAAGTGCCATCCTCATTATAAACGACATCCGAAGGAACGACACAATTGACAGAGGCATAAAACGGTGCTGTATAACTGGTTCCTTCCGAGTAAACATCCTGATTTACAGTTGAAAAAAGCATTTTCACACCCAGATTCAGTTTTTTGGTGGCTTGGTAATCCACATTCAACCGACCGGATACCCGTTCCAATCCCGATTGTTGAGTGATACCGTCTAATTTCATATAGGCAAGCGAAGAATAATATTTCATTTTATCCGTTCCGCCCGACACTGAAAATTCATAACTGTTTTGATGTCCTTTCTTAAACATAATATCTTTCCAATCCTGATAACCGCACCAAGGAACACGCGCATATTTATCTATTTCTTCGTCTGCATATTTGATGGCATCTTCTTTGGTTTCTTCACCATAAATCATATCTCCGTCTCGCAAGGCATCGTAAATCATCTGGCGGCGTTCTTCTCCTCCGATGGTCGGGCGATATTCCATTGCAAAATCTGAAAATCCCCAATCCGCTTTAAAAGAAAATACAGGTTTACCTGTTTTTCCTTGTTTGGTGGTAATCAGGATCACGCCGTTAGCAGCGCGCGAACCATACAAGGAAGCAGCTGCCGCGTCTTTGATCACTGTCACATTCTCAATATCCGCCGTATTCAAGGTGGACATAATATCCAATCCCGAATCAGAGCCGGTCGCGCTAATATCACCGGACATCATCGGTACACCGTCAATCACATACAGAGGCGAATTGGAAGCGTTGAAAGAACCCATCCCTCGTATTTTAATAGAGGTGGCGGCTCCCGGTTGCCCTGATGAAGCGCTGATTTGAATACCGGGGGCGGCTCCTTGTAATACCTGAGCAAAAGAAACCGCCGGTATATCCTTCAAACCGGATGTCTTTACCGTAGAGGCTGAACCTGCATAAGCTGATTTCTTAAAGGTTCCGTAACCGGTCACAATCACTTCTTCCAATTGTTCGGTGTCCGGTTCCAAAACGACCTTCATCGCGGCATTACTGGTCGGTGCGTTCATTTCTTTGCTGTGCATACCCACAAAAGAGAACACCAAGACCACCCCTTTTTTGCTCGGTAATTTCAATTCAAAATTACCGTTCATATCGGAGGCAACTCCAATGGTCGTCCCTTTTATTTGTATGGAAACACCCGGTAAGGGCTTTCCCTCGTTGTCAACGATCTTTCCCTTGATCGTTTCCATACTTTGGGGAACATCTGTGCGGGCGATCGTTCCCTTTTTGATGACAATCACATCGTTGTGAATATCATACGTCAATCCCGAATGGTTCAAACAACCATCCAACACCTCTTTCACACTCTTCTGATTGGCAGTGACCTCCGACAATTTTACCGATTCAACGTCCTGTGTGCTGTATAAAAACACAAAACCGGTTTGTTTTTGTAATTCCCAAATAAGGTCGTGCAGGGTTACATTTTTTAACTTCAGATCAACGGTTGTCTGTGCATTGATAGAGGCACTGACATTCATAAATCCTACAAGGATTAAATAAAAGGATAGTCTCATGATGAAAAAGACTTTTTTTAATCCCCATCGCTGGAGAAAGGTTTGATTTTTCTTCATAACTTTGTACACTTTAAGTTTAACAATCAATAATCTCTGTTAGCGCAGAGGCTGTTGGGAACGGAAGGTGTTAGCGCATCTTCCGTTTTTCTATTTCTGACTGAGAATAATCGTTTTTCCTTTTAAACAGGCTTTGATTTGTCCCGTTTCCTCAAAAAGCTCCAGTATGGGAGAAATATCTCCGTAGCGGTTGATGTTGCAGCCAAATTTTAAATCTTTCATCGTATTGTTTTGGTAAAACACCTGAATATCATACCAGCGGGACAGGTAAATCATAATATCTTCCAATCTCCAATCCTTGAAATAGAAATGACCGCTTTTCCAAGCAATATATTGCTCCACGTCTACATTTTCTACCTGAATCCGATGGGATGCTTTGTCAAAATGGGCTTGCTGTGACGGTTTCAACACAAGAGGAGTTGATAAACAAGAAGAAGTCACTTTCACCGAACCGTTGACCAAAGTGGTACGGGCAATGTTGTCTTCGCTGTAACAGGAGATATTAAAAACAGTCCCCAATACTTCAACATTCATCTGAGCGGTTTTGACAATAAAAGGTTTTCGCTGTTTGCTGACTTCAAAATACGCTTCGCCTTCTAATTCCACTTCTCGCGTAGCACCACTGAAATGAACCGGAAAACGGAGCGAACTCATCGCATTTAGATAGACGATGGTCCCGTCGCTTAGTTTTAGGGTGTATTCACCGCCTCGGGGGATTTCTATTTTATTGTACACCAACTCCCGATTTGATCCCTTCGTTTTATAATTGAGTATAGAGGAATCTTTGGTGATGGTTGTCCCGTTCTTTTCTTGTAATTTAAAAGTCTGCTTTTCTTCTAAATCGACAACCGAACCGTCTGCCAAGGTCAAAATGGCTTTGGCACTTCCGGGTAGAATAGTTTTCTCCTGATTGTAGACGGCTATTGAATTTTCAGGTAGGGGTTTATACATAAAAAAGTAAGAAACCGTCACGACTAAAACGATTGCGGCAGCATAAGCGGAATATCTGATAATGAATTTTTTCACCTGTCTGTGATGAATCTGTTGTTTAACAGATTTCCAACCTTTTTCCTGATTATATTTTTGGCTTTTCTTCCGGTGAGCTGCAATATGCTGCGGATCGCACAATTCGTCAAACAAAGCCCGATTTCGAGGGGATGCTTCTTTCCATTCCTCTAATTCTTTCCTCTCTTCCTCACTGATCTCCCCCGCAAGAAAGCGAGCAATCAAAGCTGATAGGGTATATTTTTCGTCTTGCATAAATTAATGGCTTTCCTATATAACAGCTATCATCGAATTATGGGGTAAAAGAAATGTAATTATTTAAAAAAATAACATTTACATACGTTCATACTCACTTCTCAAGGCAATGATTAACAGATAGTAGCACGTGGAATGAAGACAGAATAATTTTAGCGTATAAAAAGGAAAGGATCAAATGACGGGAAGCAGCAGGTAGAAATAATCTTTTAATTCCACGCGTAATTTTTTATAGGCAATTTTTTTGAGGCTATGAATTGTTTCCTCAGTGACCTGTAAGGTTTCTGCAATTTCTTTATTGTTTTTACCTTCCAATGCCAACAGCATCATACGGCGACTCTGTGTCGGTAGCTTTTCAATCGAATGGAGCAACACGCGGTAAGTTTCTTCTTCAATGACGTGATCGCTAAAAAAAGCTTCTTCCGTTTTCGCTAACACTTTATTGGCGTAGTTGGTTGCCACTTTGCGATGTTCCAACTCATTCAAGGCTTGGTTGCGGATCGACGTATATAAAAAAGACTTTATCTGGTGTAAAAAATGAAAGTCCGCTCGGCGTTGCCACAGTTTGATAAAACATTCCTGAACAATATCCGTCGCCTCGTCGCTATCCTCCGTGTAATGCTCTGCAAAAAGGCACAACGGCACATAAAAATGATCGAATAACTTTTTGTAAGAGGATAGATTACTCAAATCTACAACTATTTCCTTCGGTTGGTCAACCATTTTAAACGTTCCTTTTTTTGAGTCGTCAATATGACGCTTTTCACAAGGATCAAGAACGTCTTGAATACTTCCCATAACTGATTATCTTATAGATTTGTAACTATTCCTCATCTATTGTTTTTTTTTTAGATAATAATGATCTGAAAAAAAGGAACGTTTTATTTTGCAAATATACATATTTAAATATTTTTTATGTCATATAAATAGATGAAATGTAAAAAATAAACTGCTTTTAGGGGAAGAATGAAAGGGGTGGTGGCTCATTTTATGAGTTTTCCTCCACTCACACCTCTCTACTTCCGTCCCACAGCAACAAGCTATTTGAAGCCCGTTTCCCGTTGGCTGAAATAGCAAAACAGTAGACGAAGGTATGCGAAGGTGACCAGCGCACCGGTATAGGGTATATCTGCTTCAGTACATCACCTCTTTTTCCAAAAATAATCAGGTGCGCCGCGAGGCGTTCGTCTTCCCACAGAACGAGGTACAACAAATCCTCTCGGGTGGAAAAAGCCGATATATTTTGCACAGCGGATGCCACTCGAAATTGTCCATCCGAAAATGTCGCTTTCATAGCGGGTGACAATTGCTGTCCGGCAGAAAATACCAATCGCCGGCTGTCTAAATGGGCGACCAACGTCCCGTCCAGATCGAACGCCTGTCTATTGGCACGGACAAAAGCATTGCGCGATGCTGTCACATACGCTGACGGGAAACCCACCGCAGCCGCTTGGTGGAGGCGGGCAACCAATTGATTGGCTGCCTTAAAGCGGATCCTTGCCTCTGTCTGCATCGGTGTGCGGGGATTGTGTATTTTCATCGGTTTACCTCTCACAATTTCTTGATTGCGAGAAGTGTACATCACTAAATTTGCTACACTCTGATGAAGATTCCCAAATAAAAAAGAATGAAAAAGAGCCATAATTTTCGTATTTTAAAGAGGTAACTGTCGTTCACTAAAATCAGGGAATTGAAGGGTTGACAGCCTCCAATTTAAAATACCGCTGCTCAGAAAATTGATCGGAACCTTCCGTGCGGAAAAATACATACAAGTGAACCGTTTCATTGCCCTGTCTGTCTAATGAAATCAACGCTCGCTGTTCCCCCCGGCGGGAAGCATCGGTGGGGCAAATAAACACTTCAAAAGGGGCGTGTTCGTAGATCACCGCCGCCATCAGTCGGTCGTTTGCTCGTGCGGGTGTTTGTCCGGGCACTTCTTCCCACGTGACGGTAATCGCATTTTCACCTGTTGCGGCGACTTTCATCTCGGCAGGTAATTGTAGCTTTCCTTCCGATAGGTCAATGTTTGAATAATCAAATATATATCCGTCTTTATCGAAAGCATTGATATTATACATCACAAACAGGTTATAACCCGAACAACCGCCTTTTTGGGCAGCTATCCGCCAAATCTGTTGAAAGGGAGTGCCCACCAAATTCTTGTAAAATGCTACGACAGCATTCATCCGCCCGCGTTGGAGCAATTGCGGATCGCTCTTTGCATCCTGATAGGATAGAGGGGTACGGCGACGAAAGGTCTGACCGTAACGATGGCAAACAACCCATCGCGATGGATGGCGTGTAGTGCCTGTTTTTGAGGAAATAGATTCATTGTTCATAAGCTAAATTTTGATCGGTGTTTAACCATCGCCATCATCCGTCAACACTACCTCAAATATATACTAAAAAATATCCGAATTCCAAATAAAAAGCCTGAAAAATCTTTTTCGTTGCACTTTGTAAGCACTTTATAGCAAAGATGGATGCATTTTATCTAAGCGATGATGTTTTTATAAGCTGTCGTTGTAGAGAAATAGCGGTTGGGGGAGATAAAACGAATGAATGTTTGCCTTTAGATCGCTTGCCAATACTTCTGTCAGGGAAGTAAGAGATAGATTGGAAGGATAGATTTTAAATTTGATTTTTGATTTTAAATGATTGCTTTGCTTTTTAATAAAATACCCTACATTTGTCATATAAAAATTAAAATTTGTAAGAATGAAATTTAGGATCATTTTGTTTTTGGGTTTGGCATTGTCAATGATCGGATGTGACACGACGGATGACATTAAAAGTTCTTCAGAAAGACCCTCTCTGTCTGTTTATCGCTTCGACAGTGCACAACACGTTTTGAAAATAGCTGTCAATCCGGCGACGGAATGGACGATTGCGGGAGAATACAGTTGGTGTAAGCCGGATCAACTCTCCGGCAAGGGGAACGATTCGCTGACGATTCGGATTGAAGCCAACGTCACGACACAGGAGCGAATGATGAGATTGTTTATTACGGAGACGGAGGCTCGTCAATCCATTCAGATCATTCAAGCGGGTTCGTCGAGCGAATATCATTACAAATTGCCGGTGATTTTTCATATTTTATACAACAATGCTGCTTCTACGAGGGAAAATGTGACAGGAGAAAGGATTTATCAAACGATCAGCGATTGCAATGAATTTTACAAAAATTCAAATAAAAGTGTGGATATGAATCTTGAGTTTGTTCTCGCCACCCACGATCCGACGGGAAAGTTACTGGCAGAACCGGGTATTGAACGCATCCACCGGGAGCCGTCCATCGTGATGGATTGTTGGCAATTTATGGGGAATAAGGAGTTTGTTCCTTATTTGTGGGATCTGAATCAGTATATCAATATCTTTATTTATACATTTAGCAATGAGTATGTTACAGGAATTTCCCACATGCCTTATTCCATTGGAAGGAACGGATTGGCAGGACTTTATAACGGTGATTATTTTCTGACAAACCCGACTTTAGATTATCCGCATTGCCTTTCAATGAATAATATATTTATGCAGACACAACATTCTGGCTTAAAAATGCCGGATGCAACCTTGACTTTTACTCACGAAATGGGACACTATTTGGGCTTGTTTCACGTATTTATGGAAGGAAATACAGTAACGGATTATTGCGACGATACGGAAACGTATGACCGTGCTGCTTATGATGATTGGTTGAAAACACAGCCGAATGACGTGTCGTTTGGAAAATTGGTGAAACGGACAAGCCCGGAAGGATATGGTTTTATTTCTTATAATATAATGGACTACGATCATTCGTATTTGAATCAATTCACGCCCGATCAACGGAAACGCGTACGGTATGTGCTTGAAAACAGTCCGTTAATACCGGGACCAAAGACAACCGGTAGTCGGACAAGAAGCGATATGAGTATGGAAAAACCGAAAGCTCGAGCGATCGAGTAGTCTTTGAAATGGGTTGAGTAGAACGGAACAATATAATTAGAAGGATATGAAATTAAAATTCTGTTTAATAGTAGCTTTTATGTGGATGGCTGTCGATGCATTGCAGGCTCAGGAAGCGATCAAAGTGAATCAGTTGGAAATGGGCAAGGTGTATTCTAAAAGACAGATTTATAAGGCTCTTGGGCGACCTACGAAAGTGGAGGCTGTCACGAATGAGGTGTATGAAGGAACGGTTAAAACTTATTTTTATGGAGAGAATAGTTTTTCATTTGTGGATGGAGAGTTTCACGGTTTTAAGTTCAAAAATCCTGCTTTTGCAGTGAACGGTCTGTTGAAAGTGGGCGATCGGTTGGGGGTGGTAGATGAATTGGGAGGAATCAAAGTGGAAGGGGAATCGACTCCTACGAAAGGTTACATTTATTGGAAGCCTTCGGAAATAGGAGTGTATGCGATGATTTATTTTGCTATCATTTATGATTTAAACGATCAGGTCGTCACCGATATTGTTTGTTGTATTCACGATCTTTGAAAGGGAAGATTCTTGTTGTTTGTGGGAATAGATCAGTCAAGTAATTTCATTTCATAAAGTGGAAAATATGTTTTATTTTTGTAAAATGTAAAAGTCCGCAAGGACAGAAGGTATTTAAAATTTATAATGACAGATATGAGTATAGAAAGTCTGGTGACCTCAAAGGTTATAGAAGCAGTGAAGCAGTGTTACGATGCGGAGGTGGAAGCGGAAAATGTTCAATTGCAGGCAACTCGTAAAGAGTTTAGCGGTGATCTGACGGTGGTGGTGTTTCCATTTACCCGTTTTTCAAAGAAATCGCCGGAAGAAACCGGGAAGCAGTTGGGAAGCTATTTGAAGGAACACATTGATGAGATTCAGGATTATAATGTGGTGAAGGGTTTTTTGAATATAGAGATTTCTGCTGCCTATTGGTTGGAGGTGTTGAATGAAGTGGCAAAAGATCCGAAATATGGATATGCACACCAGAAGAGCGGCTGTTCATATATGATTGAATATTCTTCGCCGAACACAAACAAACCTTTACATCTTGGACATATTCGCAACAATTTGTTGGGATGGTCGGTTTCTGAAATTCAGAAAGCGAACGGGCACGAGGTGAAAATGGTGAATTTAGTGAACGATCGGGGAATACATATTTGCAAAAGTATGATCGCGTGGAAAAAGTTTGCCAACGGGGCGACACCGGAGTCTACGGGAAAGAAAGGCGATCATTTTGTCGGGGATTATTATGTCCGTTTCGATAAAGAATATAAGGCGGAAATCAAGCAATTGATGGAACGGGAGGGAATGGACGAGGAGGAAGCTAAAAAGAAGGCACCGATTTTGGAGGAAGCACAGGAGATGTTGCGGAAATGGGAAGCCGGCGATCGGGAAACGGTGACGCTTTGGCGGACGATGAATGATTGGGTGTTAAAGGGATTTGAGGAGACCTATCGGTTGATGGGTGTCACTTTTGATAAAGTGTATTTTGAATCGCAGACGTATAAAAAGGGACGGGATATTGTGTTGAAAGGGTTGGCTGACGGTGTTTTATATCGGAAGGAGACGGGGAGTGTGTGGGCGGATTTGACGGGTGAGGGATTGGATCATAAATTGTTGTTGAGGGATGACGGGACTTCGGTTTATATGACACAGGATATTGGAACGGCGTATGAGCGGTTTAATGAGTTTGCGATGGATGAGATGATCTATGTCGTTGGAAATGAACAAAATTATCATTTTCAAGTGCTGTCGTTGGTCTGCGCTAAATTAGGATTCCCGTGGGCGGATAAAATCAGACATCTCTCGTATGGGATGGTCGAATTGCCGGAAGGTAAGATGAAATCGCGGGAGGGTACGGTGGTGGATGCCGACGATTTGATGAATGAGATGATTGATACGGCTCGGGAAACGTCAAAAGAGTTGGGAAAACTGGAAGGATATTCGGAAGCGGAAGCGGAAGATGTTTATCGGAAAGTGGCTCTGGGAGCTTTGAAGTATTTTATGCTGAAAGTTGATCCGAAGAAAACAATGATGTTTAATCCGAAAGAATCGATTGATTTTAACGGAAATACGGGACCTTTTATTCAATATACCTATGCCCGTATTCGTTCGGTGTTGCGGAAAGCAGCGGAAATGGGTACAAAGCCCTTCGTTGCAAGTATTCATCTTCCGATTTCGGAAAAAGAACAGGAGTTGATAAAATTAGTAGCGAAGTTGCCTGATGCCGTAAAAGAAGCCGGTGCAGGATATAGTCCGGCATTGTTGGCTAATTATTCTTATGATTTGGCGAAAGAGTTTAATCAATTCTACCACGATTCTTCGATTTTGAAAGAGGAGAACGTTGACTTGAAGAATTTCCGCTTATTGCTGGCAGAACAGTGTGGAGAGGCGATTAAGAATGCTATGGGGATGTTGGGAATAGAGATGCCGGAAAGGATGTAAGTGAATCATAATAAAACGGATAGATAAGATGGAAAGGATGAAAGGATACCAATGGGTGAAGCCGAAGGAGGTGGAGGATAATTATATTCGACTGATAGGGGATCAATGGATGTTGGTGACTGCCGGAGCGGAAGAGAAGTTTAATATGATGACAGCCAGCTGGGGAGGTGTGGGGTATTTGTGGAACAAGCCGGTGGTTTTTATCTTCATCCGTCCGCAGCGGTATACGTTTGGTCTGATCGAGGAGCAGGAGCATTTTACCTTGTCGTTTTATGACGAAAAGTATCGTCCGGTATTGAATCTTTGTGGAAAAATATCGGGACGCGATCAGGATAAAGTGAAGGAATCCGGATTAACGCCCTGTCTGACAGAGCAGGGAAATATCGCTTTTGAGGAAGCGGGCTTGATATTGGAATGTAAGAAATTATACGCTGATTTTTTACGACCGGAAATGTTTTTGGATCCGACGCTTTGCAAACAAATATATGCGGAAGGGGATTTTCATAAGATGTATGTGGCTGAAATAACAAGTGGATGGAAAAAGGAATGAATTTAACCAATTTCCATAGCCATTGTTCGTTTTGTGATGGAAAAGCACCATTGGAGGATTTTATACGATCGGCGATTGATAAGGGTTTTTCATCGTATGGTATTTCTTCGCACGCTCCTGTGCCGTTTGTTGCCCGTTGGGCACTTTCCGCTGATCGAGTGGGTGAATATTTGCAGGAAATTCAGCGGCTGAAAGAAAAATATGCCGAAGAGATCGAGCTGTATGCAGGTATGGAAATTGATTATTTGAATGATTTACAGAATCCTTCCATCCGTTATTTTCAGGATTTGCCTTTGGATTATAGAATAGGTTCCGTCCATTTGATTTATACTTCCGCAGGGGAGATTGTGGATACGGATACCAAGCCGGAACGTTTTCAGAAATTGTTGGAAGAACATTTTCAGGGAGATTTACGTCGGATGGTGACTCTTTATTTTGATGCTTCTATGCGGATGGTTGAAATGGGTGGGTTTGATTTTGTTGGTCACGCCGACAAAATATCTTACAACGCGGGTTTGTGTGATCCGACCATTACCGATCAAGTGTGGTTTCAAAAAAGGCTTCGTGATTACTTTGCCTTGATAGCCGAGAAGGGATTGATGATGGAGATCAATACAAAAGCGTATCTGTCGAAAGGATGTTTTTTCCCTCATATCCGCTATTTCCGTCTGTTGAAAGAGTTGAACATTCCGGTATTGGTCAATTCGGATGCTCATTTGCCGGAATTGGTGAATGCCAGTCGGAACGAGGCTTTGCAATTTTTAAAAGATGCCGGATTTGAAACCGTGAGGGAACTGCATCAGGGTGTTTGGAAGGAAGTGGAAATCGGCTGATATGATTTTTCATAGGCTCAGCGATGAAGAGGGATAGAATGGTTTTAACGACCTACATAGCTTGTTTTAAATAGACGACGAGTATAAACAGACTTAAATAAACAATGTGATGAATGGTTGGAGTATGATACAGACCTTTACAAATCCGCAGGATGCGTATATGGCACGTGCTTATTTGGAATCCGAAGCGGTGGAAACGATGATTCAGGACGAGTTGACGGCTCAGGTAAATAATTTTTATTCCAATGCGATCGGAGGAGTGAAGTTGTGGGTGAAGGAGGAAGATCGGGAACGTGGCATAGAAATATTGAAGGATGGAGGGTATATCATTCCTGAGAAAGAAAAGGAAGAAGCGGATTGGGTATGGGTTCGGAAAGAAACGGATGTGAGTCATTGCCCTTTTTGTCATTCCGATAATATCATTAAATTAAAAGATTTGAATTTGGTGTCTGTCGTTCTTTATTTTATACTGGGAGTATTGTTTCCGCTTTTCCGTTCAACGTGGAAATGCTGTGATTGCGGAAAGGCTTGGAAATATAAAAGATAAATGATGAATTTTTTTTCCGTCCTTCCTGATTTTTTATCGTTTTTTAGCTCAAGCTATTTATGAATAGATAGACCTCTTTTCACAGATTTTTATATCTTTGCTCGCTGATTTTTTAAGATATGAAATACTGTTTATTACTTTATATAACGCTCTCTTTTACGCTGATATGCCGTTCACAAGAACTGCCTTCACTCTTGTGTCAACGGGCTGATTCTGCCTTTGTGTTTTGTCGGGCGCAACAGATGGATACTACGATTTGTATTTTAGTAGATATGAGTTTGCATTCCGGCAAGAATCGCCTATTTGTTTGGGATTTTCAACAACAGAAAATTGTTCGCTCCGGACTTTGTTCGCACGGGACGGGGAGAGGAAGTACGTATGCTGTTCCCGTATTTAGCAATAAGCCGGGCAGTCGTTGCACTTCTCTCGGAAAATATCAGATTTGCGGGCGGGGATATAGTCGTTGGGGGATTCATATTCATTATAAATTGAACGGATTAGAAAAAACGAATGATAATGCTTTGCGCCGCGTTGTCGTGCTTCATTCTATGTCACAAATACCGTCAAAGACGATCTATCCGGAATATCTTCCCTTGGGTTATAGTTTCGGTTGTCCGGTGGTATCGGATAAGGTGATGCGTGAATTGGACGGTATTTTAAAAAATAGATCCTTTCCGGTTCTCCTTTGGATTTATGCCGGATAAATCGATCAATTTTTTCTCCATTGCAAGAACAAAAACAAAGATCCGGGAAGGAGGATGATCAAAGCCGTGATTTGAAGAGCAAAAGCGAGAGAAAAGGCATCATTGAGCCATCCGATGAAGGGAGCGATTACGGCAAAGATCAGACGGATGATAAAATTACGAATGGAGAGTACGGTTGCCCGCATTTCAGAAAAAGTCTGCCGATTGATGTACCCTTTTAAAATAGGAGTGGCAAAGCCCCGAACAATATAAAACAGGAAGAATAAAAACAGGCTGAAAATAGTAAGGCTGAAAGAAATAGCCACGTACCCACCGACAATAAAAAGGAGAATCAGTGTATAAGTCCTGTTTTCGCCGAGCCAAGCATTTAAGGCATCGGAATATAAAGCGGCAATGCCCACCGTCAGGTTTAATACGGTCCACACGACACCGAAAAGGGCGGTAGGTAAATGGATCTCCATTAAAACGGGTTGTACAAACCACGCCATCGTGAGGGTCGCTGCTCCTATGATCCCCGAAAACATAATATCATAGCACAGTTTTTTATTCGTGATCAGGGAGTACCGAATAATATTTAAAATGTTCTTGATAGGATGGACGATTCGCGTTTGGGCATTTAATTCGTGTAAAGCAAATGCTGCCGGAATACCGATAAAGGCTATGAAGATCTGACAAAAGAAAGGTAGTCGCAAAGAAAAGGTGGCTAACAAACCTCCTATAATACCGGCAAAAGCTTCGGAGAAGTTGCCTATCATCGTGACTTTACCTTCATATTTTAGGTATTCGTTTTCGCGTTTGTAGTGGAGCATTGTATCATATAAGAGAGCGGAATCAGCACCCGACACCAAACTTTGACCTATTCCCAATAAGATTTCTGCCAAAAAGAAGGCGGCAAAAGTAGCAGATAGGGAGTAACAAATATAACCTCCGAAAGCGATTAAACAACCCGTTAGCAGACAATTGCGCCGTCCCCAGACATCTGCCAAATAGCCGGTGGGAATATCGAGCGCGACTAATACAATTGAATAAACACTTTTCAGCAGGAAAATATCTTTCAGTCCCAGTCCGTTTTCCTGATAAAACAAAACAATAATCGGCATAATCAAGGTAAACCATTTGGATACCTTGATGAAGTATAAGGAAATAATATTTTGTCTGAAAAAAGACAAGGGTCGACTTCGTTATTTAGTGTGGACAAAGGTAGATAAAAAAGCGAGAAGCGAAAGATTAAAATGAATGACGAAAAAGGAATCTGTATGGTGATGGATTTAAATTGTTTTTTTTCAATAAAAGCACTTTTTTAGGCATTCATCTTCTTTTTTGGTATGGAAATTGCACATACTTTAATAAAACGTGCAGTATTCTTTTGGATTTGAATATTTATATATATTTTTGTTTCAAATTATAATCAAATAGAAGAGTTAATGATGAAGATTGAAAAGATCAGTGATATTTATGAAGTATTGAAAAGTTCTACCCGCAAGAAGCGTTTGGTGGTAGCTTTTGCGAACGACAGTCATTCCATTGAGGCTGTGTATTTGGCAGTAAAAGCCGGATTAATAGAAGCAATTTTGGTAGGAGATACCGAAGTCATTAAGAGCGTTTGTAAAGAAAACGGATACGATGCATCTTGTTTTAAGATTGTCCACGAATCGGTAGATGTGAAAGGCGCAGAATTAGCTGTAGAAATGATTCGCAAAGGAGAAGCGGACATCATTATGAAAGGTTTAGTCAGCACCGATAAATATATGCGGGCTGTATTAAATAAAGAGCGAGGCATTGTCACTCCGAATGCCATTCTTTCGCACGTGACGATTATGGAATGTAAGGCTTATCATAAGTTATTAGTGTTCAGTGACGCTGCTGTGATTCCGTGTCCGGATTTGAATCAGAAGGTTGCTATGATTAAATATGTGACCAATACGGCTAAAGCACTTGGAATAAAAACGCCGAAAGTGGCTGTGATTGCTCCTACGGAACAAGTATTGGTAAAAGTACAGTCTACGGTGGATGCTGCTATTTTGTCTAAAATGGGCGAACGCGGACAAATCGGCGGAGCAATGATCGAAGGACCAATGGCTCTGGATGTTGCGATTGACAAGGAAGCTGCCGAAATTAAGAAAATATATTCGGACGTGGCAGGGGATGCTGATTGTCTGATTTTCCCGAATTTGGAATCCGGAAACGTATTTTATAAAACCAATACAAAATTAGGCTCGTCTAAACAGGGGGCTGTTCTGATGGGGGCTAAAGTACCGAGTGTACTGTCTTCACGTGGAGATAGCGTAGAAACGAAATTAAATTCTATCGCTTTGGCTGCGATTTTATCGGAATAATATCAGATTTGAATCTATTCATCTGAAATAGATAAAATAATACCCTTTAATAAGAGCTATCCGAATTTATTGTTTTAAACAATAAATACAGATAGCTCTTATTCCGTATTTGTTTTTATCGTATAAAATGAAGAACAATCTATTGGAAATAGAGATGAATTCAGGATGATTTTATACTTTTGTGTCATCAATTGATCAGGACTCAGTTAAAATTTCAATTATTATGGCAGTATATTTTATTAGCGGTATTGATACGGATACCGGAAAATCTGTTGTTACAGGAGTCATAGCACGTACCCTTTTAAAGAAAGGTGTTCAAGTAGTGACTCAAAAATTCATTCAAACCGGTTGTGTCGGCATTTCTGAAGATATTTTGAAGCACCGGGAAATTATGGGAATCGCTCCACTGGATGTGGACAAAGACGGGACAACGTGTCCCTACGTGATGACTTATCCTGCCTCTCCTCATTTAGCGGCAGAGATTGACGGGGTGGAGTTGGATGTAAGGCGTATTCATCAATCTACCGAGAAATTAGCGGCTCTTTATGAGGTGGTCCTTTTGGAAGGAGCGGGAGGGCTTTATGTTCCGGTGACACGGGATTATCTCACCATTGATTATATACAGGAATACGCTCATCCGCTGATCCTTGTCTCTTCCTCCAAATTGGGTAGTATTAATCATACTCTGATGAGTTTGGAATTGTGCCGTTTGAGGGGTGTGGAGGTTAAATACGTTATTTACAACGATTTTCCCAACGATAGCGAACAAATTAAAAACGATTCGATCACCATTATACGTAAATATCTTGACGAGCATTTCCCGGATTGCCAGCTGTTAGAGCTACCGGTAGTCGTTGGAAAGCAATGGCCGGAATTGAATTTAATTTAATTGATGAACCGGGCGGTTGAAGGATTCGATTTTTCAACCGCTCAGTTTTTTTGTTTTCCATACGCTACTAACTATTTTTATCTCTTTCAAATGCGAAAAGTAGAATTACTATCTCCGGCAAAAGACCTTGCTATTGGCATCGCTGCCATCAATAATGGTGCAGATGCTGTCTATATCGGCGCACCGGCATTTGGTGCCCGTAAAGCAGCTGCAAACAGCTTGGAGGACATAGAGAGTCTGGTGAACTATGCGCATCGTTTTTATTGTCGTGTATTTGTCACGCTGAATACTATTTTGTACGATGCTGAATTAGCAGATGCCGAAAAAATGATTCGACGTTTATATGCCATAGGGATAGATGCCTTGATTGTACAAGATTTGGGAATCTTGCGGATGGATTTACCTCCCATCTGTTTGCACGCCAGTACGCAGATGCATAATTACGACCTTGAACGCATTAAATTTATTGATCGTCTCGGCTTTCAACGAATTGTATTGGCACGCGAACTTTCTTTAGAACAAATCCGCACGATCCGAAAAGAGGTGAATGCAGAATTGGAAGTGTTCATACACGGGGCTTTATGTGTCAGCTTGAGCGGACAATGTTATCTTTCCCAATATATGTTTGGACGCTCTGCCAATCGGGGGGAATGTGCCCAGCCTTGTCGGATGAAATGGTCGGTGAAAGACAGTGCCGGAAAGTCTTTAGTGGAAGATAAATATATCCTCTCTCTTAAAGATTTAAACCTATCTGCTTATCTCAATGATTTGATTGAAATAGGGGTGGATTCATTTAAAATAGAAGGTCGCTTGAAGGATGAGAATTATGTGGCGAATGTTACGAATTATTACTCTTCGCTGATCAATCGGGATTCATCACTTTCTCGGACAGGATCGGGTGAGAGTAGGGCTGCCTTTACAGCAGAACCTGAGCGGAGTTTTAATCGGGGATATTCGACTTATTTTGTTGACCGGCGAACCACCGGATTGGTAAACGCCGATAGCCCCAAATCTATTGGTAAATATATCGGACGCATCCGGCAGACGAAAGGCAATCGTCTCCTGATAGATGGCATTGAAGCAATGAATAACGGCGACGGTTTATGCTATTTGGAAAAAGGAGAATTGAAAGGTGTGAGAGTAAACAATGTGGAGGGCGATTGGATTGTTTGTAATGAACCGGTGAGTATAGCGATAGGGACAGAGCTATTCAGAAATTACGATCATCGTTTTGTGATGCAACTTGAAAAAGTTAAATCCGTTCGGAAAATCCGTATTCGCATACAGGCAGTGGCAAAACAGAATCACCTGAAATTGAAATGTACGGATGAAGATCAAATAAGTGCTGTGTACGAATTGACCGAATCCTTTGAAATAGCCACCAATCCGTTGCAATTAGAGCGGGTGAAACAGCAATTGATGAAATGTGGCGACACTGATTTTGTATGCGAGGAAGTGGATTACGAAGGCGACTTATTATTTATTCCGGCAGCTGTCGTAAATGCTGCCCGTCGTTGCTTATTGGAGCAATTATGCCGGGAAAGAGAAAGTCATCGAAGTATGTTGCAGCCGGGCATAGAGGATCGTTCCGCTATTTACCGCACTCAAGTGGATTGGCATCACAATGTGGTGAATCAAAAAGCGGTGGCATTTTATCGGGAACACGGTGCAGAGGAAGTAGAGTATGGGCTTGAAAAAAACAATACAGCAATGAAGAAACACGATTTGATGCATACCCGCTATTGCTTGCTGTATGAATTGGGACGTTGTCGAAAAGTTCATAAAAATCAAGATCTTAGTTTTCCCTTGTATTTGTATAATGATAAACATTTATTCCCATTAGAGTTTGATTGTGGCGAATGTTTTATGAAAGTATTGGAGCGATAATCATTCGCCTGCTACAATCACCGATGTTTGTTTTTTCCCATCCATATATACGGCGATCGGCTGTTTGAAACGGATGTGCCGAACAAATTCTTTTTCTTCTGTTATTTCTTGATGGCGGAGAAGATCAAAGTGGATGAATGAATTTTCAGACTCGTAGGGGACGGCAAAGTAACCAACATTCATCGAAGTTACATTGTGAAAGAAATGAGATCCCAATGAGGCTTCTAATGGAAAATCTTTTAAACCTTGTTCAACAATGACACGGGCTTTTGAAATATCAGACCATAGTACCGGAATGCCTGTCAATTTATCACGTGTCCCCCAACGTCCGGGACCAATCAAAATATACTCTGTGTCGTTCGCTTTTAATTTTTCATTAAAATATTTTACTTCTTCTGCCATTTCTTCTGTCCGGAGTCGATTGAATTTCTGAGGATCAATGTAGATAATATCCCGAATATTGTTGATCTTTCCATTTCCCATTCCTTTGTTGGCACGGAGGATGATTTTGCTTTCATCAATCTCTTCCCGGTCGATATCTATATTATATTCATTTTTGATCAATGGCTTAATCTGTAAGATGTAGAATATCCACTGTTCATTCTCCCGATTGATGGAAAATTCCATTTCTACGGGTGTGCCCATCGCTTGTGAGAAGATGTCCAATAATGTATCCAGTGTGGAAGCCAGCGGAATGGAATCATATTGCAAAATATCCGGGAAATTGATGATTCGTATCCCTTTTTCTTTCAAATCGAATACGATTCGGTCATTTATAAAATCATAGACTGAAGCGCAATGTTGCAAATTATGATCGTCTTCAATTGTTTTCAGATCGTATGATTGAATAGCAGCATTCTCCCCGTCACGAGCAAGTTGGTATGACTTATTGACCATATCAATGGCATAGAAATATTTTTGGGAATCACGTGCCATATCCTGAATGGAAGCTAATTGGAGCTTTGGATAACGGGGACAAAAACGATAAGCCTTTTCGCCTCCCACGACATAGGAACCCAAGCCCAACGCAATGACGGCAAAACCGTCTTCCGGTTTGATGTAGGAGAAGGGATAAAAATTGTAGGATTGGGCGACACCACTGATATTAGGATAATATTTCCCTCTGTATTCACGTCCGATGACTTCTTGAATAATCACTGCCATTTTTTCCTCTTCAATCATACTGCCGATGGCGTTGAAGTAGGCACGGGAGCTGTCTGTGAAGATCGAGGCATATACTAATTTAATTGCATTTTCAAGCTCTTCTATCCGTCGCTCCATCTGTGGGTGGTTATTCGGGATCAGATAAGTCGAGTAGACACCTGCAAAGGGTTGATTGAGTGAATCTTCAAATAATCCGGAAGAACGTATTGCCAAAGGTTGATGCATCACTTCCAGATAAGAACGCAGTTTTGTCCGCAATTTCTCTGTCAGTTTGGCGGCAATAAAAGCTGTTTGTATCTCCTCATAACTTTTTCCATTGTATAAAATAGGATTTAATTCATTGTTTTCAATGAAGTTATCAAATTCATCCACTCCAATGATCGCTGTTTTGGGTATTTGGATTTGTAAATGAGGTATCAACTTTTTGAAATCAACATTTTCGATAAAATTAGACAAAAAAGCCATACCACGTCCTTTTCCTCCGAAAGATCCCTTCGCTAAACGGGAAATATAACGGTTGGAATCAACTAATTTAGGATTGTAATTAATAATCCTTCCTTTAATTTTCCGCAAGTCGGATGATTCAAATGCCCGCAGGATGAATTTTCGTACCGCTTCAGGAGTCTGAAAGTCCTCAAAATGATAACGTTTCAGGTATCTTGCTAATGTAATTTCACGTCTTGCCATCAGCCAAGTCGAAATACCGTTGCGAACAGAATGATAGATGAGCGACTCATCCGGAATGCTTAATAGCTTTTGTTTGAACTCTTCAATGGAAGTTACTTTGTCAATCGCTTCTCCTTTTGCATTTCTGAAGATGAAATCACCAAATCCAAGGTACGTTTTAATAAAACTCTGAATGTCGTGAGCCAAAGTAGGAGAGTTTTTGTTAATAAAAGTAGCACCCACTGCTTTTGCTTTATCTGCATTCTCCGCTTCCTTACTTTGCAATAGGCAGGGAATTAGTGCCCCCGTTTGTTCTACATACTGAATCAATTCAATCCCGGCATTCTCGTCTTCTATCTCCTTGCGTTTGTATCGCACGTCTGAAATGACTCCAATCAGATTTTCACGATAATGATCAATGATGTAGACTGCTTCTTCAAAAGTAGTTGCCAAGATTACCTTCGGTCGGATTCGTATCTTCATCACCAAACTCATATCATTATTCTGAGGTTCCGACAAAATTAGCTTTTGCGTTTGTGCCATAATCTCCGTGTACAATAACGGAAGGTATCTCGAATAGTAGCGAACAGAATTTTCTACCAATAGAATCACCCGTATATCCCCTAAATGTGTATCTCGGTCGAGGTTCATTTTATCCTCAATATATTTAGCCATCACTAAAAATATTTTGGTCGAACCGTTCCAAACAAAGAGTCGCTCAATAGATTCACTTAATTGTTTTTCAATCGTATGGAAGTAAGCCAGATCCGCATTATTATTTACCAACATTAATTGGCACGTATGAGGATAAAGGGTTTTCAGATGTCTACTGATAAGCAGGGGAGTTTGTTTATCCAAACCTGCCATAATAATAATCAAATCTATCTGTCGCTCTGCCAGCAATTTTAATGCTTCCGATTCGCTTGCTACTGATGTGAATCTTGGTGCTGTATAAAGGTTTACTTGTAGGTATTCTCCAACAATTTTATCTGTAAATTGTCCTTCCCCTTCAATGGTATAGGCATCGTAATAATTGGCAATCAATAAAATTTCCTTGATTTTGAAAGGCATCAATTCTTGGAATATATCCCGGTCGCTTTTCTTGCGTTTGTAAATTTTGTGTAGTTCAATCGGCATAAGGCAATGGAGATTATGGGATGAAGTTATAGGTTCTTTCATCAAAGATAAAATAATTCCGTCGAATTTCGGATAAAAACAGATCAGAAATAATTTATACTTCTCGATCGAAGGCTTTCATTCTGTTCGTAATTCTTTTTGTTGAAGCAAATAGACCGTTTTATTCTTTCATTTGACAGAAAGTAACATTAGCAATAGTAATACGTACAATTCAATAAAAAAGATATGAAAACAACGCTTTTTTTGCTTATGATGAGCCTCAGTTTAGCAACTTGCAGATCACAAGATAAAATGATGGAACGGGAAGGAATGAAGCTGTATACACGACCGGTTGATGTGACAATTACTGAAACGTCAAACGATACCTTGACCGTAGTGAATGAATCCCATTCTGTCAAACAAGAAAAGGTGACACTGGTAGAGGGGGCAAGTCTGATGCGTTATTGTGTCATCGTAGGGAGTTTTAAGTATGAGCAGAATGCAGTAAAGCTCAAAAATCAATTACAACGCGATGGCTTTGGTAACACTTCCGTGATGCAAAATAGCGAAGGAATGTATCGGGTCAGCATTCTGTGTGATGAAGCTTTGCCTGATGCCTTAGAAGATTTAAAGATCATTCGTGAGCGTTTTCCACAATATCGGGATGCGTGGTTATTAAGAGTATGAAATGAAGGAATATTGATTATTCCTCCATCATAGAATCGTGTCTGTTTACTTTGATGATACCTGCAAGGCGTTTTAGGCGGGAAATCAATTGCGACAGGTGGTCAGTGTTGTCAATCAGCACTGTGATATTACCGTCGAAGGTACCTTCGGCAGAGTTGATAGAAATAGCTCGCAAAGTGGTGTGCGGATCTTTGGCAATCAACTCAGTTATTTTGTTGATAATATTACCGTCATCTTTACCGGTGAGATTTAGGATCGTTTGATACGAATTAGCACCATCGTTTGTCCATTGTGTTTTCACGATGCGATAGGGATAACGACGTACTAATTCCAAAGCATTTTTGCATTGCTTGCGGTGGACTTTTATTCCTTCTCCGATGGAAACGAAACCAATGATTTCATCCCCATATACCGGATTACAACAAGGGGCAAATTTATAGTCTACATTTTGTATGTTTTTGTCGATCAGCAATACATCTTCATCTACTTTCTTTTGTCGGCTTACTTTAATATCCTTTGGAAGAGCGATAGGTGCGATTTTTTCTTCCGATTGTGTCAGAATTTCTTTGATCTCTGATGGATCGTGTTTGCCAATAGCGATGCCGTGATACAGATCGAGTGCAAATTTGTATTTGTAGTGTTGCATCAATTTCCGGATGATTTCATCGGTAAAATCAATTTTCCAGTTCTTGAGACGACGTGTCAGGATTTCTTTCCCCATATCCGCTTGGTGGTTCACTTCTTCGTTTAAGTATTGCCGTATCTTGTTGCGTGCTTTAGAAGTGATGGTGAAATTTAACCAATCGGCTTTAGGTTGCTGGTTGGCGGAGGTGATGACGGACACTTGATCGCCATTCTTTAATACATATTTGAGGGTTTCATTGCGATTGTTGATGATTCCTCCTACACACTTACTGCCGACATTCGTGTGTATGGCATAAGCAAAATCAAGCAGTGTCGCCCCGGCGTGAAGGGTGATAAGATCTCCTTTCGGGGTGAATACGTGTACTTCTTTATCCTGAAGGTTGATCTTCAGATCGTCTAACAGTTCAATGGCATTTTCATTATTGCTTTCGAGTATTTCACGCAATTCATTTAGCCAATTCTCAATGATAGAATCCGATGAACCGCCTTTGTATTTCCAATGGGCTGCAAAACCTTTTTCGGCTATTTCATCCATTCGTTCCGTCCGAATTTGCACTTCTACCCAGTGATTACGAGGTCCTAAGACGGTTGTTTGTAATGATTCATAGCCATTGGATTTAGGTACTGAAATCCAATCGCGCAAGCGTTGCGGATTGGGGGTGTATCGGTCGGTGACAATGGAATATACTCTCCAGCAATCCGGTTTTTCGTTTTCTCCTATGCTGTCGATGATGAAACGAACGGCAAAGATGTCGAAAATCTCTTCAAATTCTACCTGACTTTTCCGCATTTTGTTTAGGATAGAAGCAATGGTCTTTGTGCGGTATTTCATCTTAAATGAAATGTTCTTTCGGTTTAATTCATCGACAATCGGAGCAGTAAATTCGGCAATGTATGCTTCGCGGGCTGTTTTTGAATCCTTTAGTTTTTGAGCGATTTCGTTGTATATTTTCGGATTGGAATAGCGTAGAGCAAGGTCTTCCATTTCCGATTTAATATTGTATAATCCCAAGCGGTGAGCAAATGGGATGTAGATATAACCGGTTTCACGTGCCAATTGTAGTTGTTCTGTCGTATTGAGATCGGCAGCTTGCCGGAGAGCATAGAGTTTTTCTGCGAGGAAGATCAATTGCACCCGAATATCTTCAGCAAAACTTAATAGTAATTTCCGGAAATTCTCTGAATCGACCACCCGCTGAGTAGCATAAATACGGCTGATGTCTTTCAAGCCTTTGATGATCTGCCATACTTTTGCCCCAAACATTTCATTTACTTGTTCACCTGTCAGTAAATCTTTTTCCACCGTTTTGTGGAGCATTGCACAGACGATAGAGGTGTGTCCCAAACCTATTTCTTGAGTGATAATCAAGGTGATGTCGAGGATGCGGATGATTTCCCGGTAATTTAATTCCGAAGTGTATAATTCGTTTTGAATGGCAATATCGAAAGCCCGACGGATTTGACGTATATCTTCTCCGGAAATTAAGTTTCGACAAGATTTTAAAACAGCGGCATATTTGTGTAGAATCAGTGAGCGATATTGTTGTTGTTCCATATTGAATCTATTTGTGTGTCAGAAAGTTTCGTTGGATATTCTGTGTTTTATTTCTTTGTATGTGCGAGGTGAAAATGAAACGTTCATTTATCTAATCTGATTGCGTTTGTAAAAATAGCGATTTCTTTTCAAGAATATTGATATAGAAATTCTATTTTTGTGTAAAAATTTGTTGAAAAGTGTGGGAAATAAAAAAGATATGAAAC
>JAVXFZ010000011.1:0-50952 GCA_036657595.1 Odoribacter sp.
AGCATTTTCTCCCTGTTTTATTCTCCTCTTTTTGATTATCAAATTATATAAAAACGATAGTGTCCCCAAAAAGTGTGTATGTCCCTTCAGTGGCATATAATCCGGCTGTCACCGGAGCCTCCCGATATGTAAATGTTTCCGGTAATTTCCGGGATCAATGGCACGGCTGGCGCGGGGCTCCTCGCACTACGGCAGTGAATATACACAATTATTTCGATGCTCTCCGCTCAGGTCTGGGAATCACGGTGAGCCACAATGAAATGGGATTGGAACAGAGCCTGAATATCAAAGCTTTGTATGCTTATCACGTCATATTATCCGAAAAGAGTTATCTATCACTTGGAATAAGCGGTGGCATCTTGTATCGCTATTTCGACCGGGATAAAATATATTCGGAAGATATGACCGATACGGATTTGTTGTTATACTTGGATAAAAAAAGCTATGTAGATTTTGATTTCGGTATAGAATATAATACTGAACATTTTATTGCAAGAGCCTCTATTACCCATTTGACCAATGCTCAACAAAAAGACGGTATGATGTACATAGGACGTCACTATTATGCTTTTGCAAAGTATCTGTTTCAATTGAATCCCGATTAGCGGATAGAACCTTCTTTTTTTATGCAGAATCGTAAAAATCTTCGTGATTTTGAAGTGAATGTCCTCACGAATTACAAAGAGAAGGTGTAGGTCGGACTCAGTTACCGGGTAAATGCGGATTTTAAAGGTGCATCGGTTATCCCGATAGCAAGTTGTGTGATTAGCGAATATTTAAGTCTCAGTTACTCGTATGATATTCAGATTGGAGATTTTAAAAAATATGGTAGCGGTACGCACGAAATATCATTGAATGTCCGTATTCCTAAAAATCATCGCCGTTATTATAAATCTCCTCGATTCTTTGAATAGAGGATGAATGGTTGATCCCCACTCCCACAAAGGTGTGCGGTGATTCTAATTGATTCATTTTTGTTTTTTAACAGAGTTTTTTGGAATTTTACCGAATAATCCAAAATAATACCTTATTTTTACAAAGGAAGAATTGATTCTTTCTTTGTAAGTTTATTGACCTTTTTTAATGCTTTATCAGCTTTGGGAAATAGGACAATAGCCCTTTAAAATCATTTAATTGTATGTAAATGTGTAATAAGGAAAATAAGATAAAAAGAGCACTACTTCTGTCCATATTATTATTCTGTCTGTTCTTTGCCTATTCATCTTTAAAGCATTCTGATTTTAAACAGATTAGCATAGAAAACGGATTGCTTTACGCTCTTTTTGGCTTGGTTGTTATTTTTTTCATTCTATATTATGGGATAAAACGAAGCAAGCGTCAAAAGCAAGCGCAGTCGGAAAAGGAAGAGGTGAAATCTTGCCCGAAAGAAGATGTCTTTGTCCCGACACTACCAACAGCTCTTTCACAAGAAGAGATGCAAACGATACAGGATAAAGAAATTATACAGATGCAAAATACCATTGCATCGGAGACTATCGATAGTAAAAAAAAGTTGTTGATCGTTGAAGATAATCAGGATATTCGCACTTATTTACGAATTCTTTTTTCCCGAATGTATGAGATTGTGTTGGCAAAAAACGGACAGGAAGGTGTCGATATGGCTATTCGAGAAATGCCCGATGTTATTTTATGTGATGTATTGATGCCGATAAAAAACGGTTTTGAATGTTGCCGCGAATTGAAAAAGAATTTCATCACAAGCCATATACCCATCATTATGCTTACCGCCAAAGCAGATGATGCCGATATTATTATCGGCACGGAAGCAGGGGCAGATGATTATTTGCTTAAACCTGTCAATCCAGAAATATTGAAATCAAAAGTCCGAAATCAAATTAAAAATCGGCTCAAATTGAAGCAGATTTATATGCAACAATTGATGCAACAGGATGTTGCGTCGGCAACAAATGACGGGGCGGAAGTCATGGATGATCATTTTATTAGAGGAGTGGTAGAAATTGTTGAAGCGAATATCCGGGAAGCAGACTTTAATGTTGCCAAATTAGCAGAAATAATGAATATGAGTTCCTCGACTTTATATCAAAAGATCAAAATGTCTACAAATTTTACCACGATAGAGTTGGTGCGTGGAGTTCGACTGAAAAAAGCCGCCATTTTATTAAAACAACAAGATTATTCGGTGCAGGAAGTGGCAGAATTGGTCGGTTATAACGATATTCCTACCTTTCGGAAGCATTTTACTGAATTTTTCGGAAAAACTCCATCGAATTATGCAAAAAAAGACGAAGTAGACGTTGTCCAGTAACTCCGACAAATATAATTGATGCAACGAACTTTTAGATATACAAAATTGAAAGTGGTGGTCGGATACCTCCTCCTACTCATCTTGAGTATTGCGGCTATCTTTCTGATTTATCAACAAATCACACATTTGGAGGTCGAGGAAGAGGGAGAAAATAAGAGTGACAGAAAACTTTATATGATCGGGAATACGATGGCCGAATTATATGAAGCAGAAACACTCAGTCAGGTATTTTTACAAACGAACTCTGTTAACTCTTTTAAAAAATATCTCCATATCTTAGAAAAGGTGGATGCTCATATCGACTCTTTGAAGGAATTAACTAACCAATCAGCACAACTGATTCGCTTGGATTCTGTGAGTCGCTTATTGGAGAAGAAAACACAGAATCTGAAAACACTGATTCAGGTGAAACAATCGCTCATAGCGGATGAATTTTATCAAAAAGCGATCACTCATATTCAATCAAAGAAAGATTCGGTACAAAAGCACAAAGAAATTCGCCACCGAATGGTGACCACATTGGATAGTTCGTTTGTGAAAACAGAAAAGAAAAGACGAAACTTTTGGAGTTGGTTTACCTCTAAACCAGCACCCGATACTACTTTACAGGTCACCATTTCTCATCATTCTATTGTGGACACTCTCAATGGTTTTACCTCCGGACAAAATACGGATACGATCGTCAATGCATTGAAATTAACTTGGGAAAAACTGCAACAGAAAAACGAAGATATTACTCAAAAAATCAGCCTCGCGGAATATCGCATCACTGAACAAAGTGCTCATATCAGCAAGCAGTTAAGAAGAATATTGGGAGAGTATGAAAAAGAGGAACTCGACCATTCATTTCAAAAAATAGCGAAAAGAGAAAAAGCTGTCAATGTCACGATCACTCGTATTGCTTGGATTTCCGCCGGCTCCGTCTTGTTGATTTTACTCTTTATCTTTTTCATTCTACGAGATATATCCAGCGGTCAACGATATAGAAAAGAATTGGAAAGTGCCAAAAAATATACAGACCGATTATTGGAAAGTCGAGAAAAATTAATGCTGACGGTCACCCACGATATTAAATCACCCTTAGGCTCTATCATCGGCTATATTGAATTGCTTTGCAATACTCCTACCAATGAACGACAACGCTATTTTCTAAAAAATATGCAAAGCTCCGCAGAGCATATTCTACACTTGGTGACCAATTTGTTGGATTTTACAAAATTAGAGAATAATCAAATGCCGATTGAAGAGATTAGCTATCATCCGGCGCAATTGTTACAGGAAGTTTGTGATAGTTTTATGCCGCTTGCCCATCATAAAAAACTAAAGTTAAGTAGTCATATCAGCCCGGAATTGAATCATCACAGTCAAGGAGATGCTCTCCGGATTCGGCAAATTACGGCGAATTTATTATCAAATGCCATTAAGTACACCGACAACGGTTCTGTTGATTTGACAGCAAGCATAGATTCGAGTAGGCAACAAATAATCTTAGAAATTAAAGATACCGGATCAGGGATGACTCAGGATGAACAAATGTTTATCTTTAAGGAGTTTACCCGTTTGAAATCGCACGCAACAATAGAAGGGACAGGCTTGGGACTCCCTATCACCCTTAAGTTAATTCAATTATTGCGTGGCGAAATTAAACTGGATAGTGCGCCGGGCAAAGGCAGTTGTTTTACGGTTCGCTTGCCATTCGTTCCGACTCAAACGGATGAGAAGCCTCTCGCCGCCTCGCCGGCATTGAGCCCCGCTATCAAAGAGCTCTTGCCGATTGAAAGACTGCATATTTTAATGGTCGATGATGATCCTCTCCAATTGGAAATGGCATCCGATTTATTACGAAATCAAGGCATCCGAACAGAAATAACCACTCAACCGGAAACAGTGATCGAAAAATTACAAACCGACTCGTATGATTTGGTTCTTTCCGATATTCAAATGCCGAAAATGAATGGTTTTGAATTAATAAAAAATATTCGAGAATCAGCTTTACCAATCGCCTCTATTCTTCCGGTCGTTGCCCTATCCGCCGACTCGGGAAAGACAAAAGAGGATTACTTGCAAGCAGGATTCAGTGCTTATTTAGCAAAACCGTTTACTTCTACACAATTAGTAGAAGTAATTGCACATTTGACCGGCTCAATTCCACCTACCATAAAACATTTGGTCAGCACACCGAAGATTCCACAAACAGAAGGCTATACTTTAAAACATATCCTCCGTTTTACTGATAACGATGAAGAATCGCTGAAAAAGATTATTCAATCCTTTGTGACAGAAACAGAACAACATCTTGCATTGCTAAAGGAATACCAAGCAAAGGAACAAAAAGAGCTTAGTGCAAAACTGGCACATAAGATGTTGCCCATCTTCCGACAATTGGAAACTCAACAGATTATTGAATTTTTACAACTGTTGGAACAACAAGAAAAATATCCTTTATCCCCCAACGAATTGGAAACTACCATTTTAACTGTCACCCAGAAAATAGAAGAATTGATCAGGCGATTGAAAGAAGAGTGTTGTGTTTAATCGTTTAAAATAAAGCGGTATGCGGTCTAAATAAAGCGACAGTGGTATCACTGATAGGCTACCGAAGCATACACAAAGGCTCAATCCTCCATCGAATAAAGTTTCATCTTATTATAAAGTGTCTTTCGATCAATCTTTAATAATCGAGCAGCCTCACTTTTGTTGTGATGGCATTTTATCAATGCCTCCCGAATAAGTTCTGCCTCGTGCTTTTCATCCTTCAAAGCCAAGGGTGTTATCAATGGATCGTTTTTTTTAGATGCCAATTCAATGGGTATATCCTCCGCAGAAATAAAATCAGACTGACACAATAAAGTCGCCCGTTTAACCACATTACGCAATTCGCGAAGATTACCCGGCCAATGATAATGATTAAAAATATTCATCACTCCTTCATCAAAGCCAATGACCTCTTTTCCCAATTCCTGATTAGATAGCTCTAAAAAATGATTCGCAAAAACAGGAATATCTTCCCGTCGCTCACATAAACTTAGAGCTTTTAATGAAAATTCATTCAAACGGTGATACAGATCTTCACGAAAAGAACCCTCTGCAACCGCTTTTGTCAAATTTTCATTGGTAGCCGAAATAATACGAACATTAAAAGCAACTTCTTGATCGGAACCTATCGGTCTGACTTTTCGCTCTTCCAAAGCTCGCAATAATTGTACTTGTACCTCATAGGTCAAATTTCCAATTTCATCCAAAAAAATCGTTCCCCCCGAAGCTGATACAAAATAACCGACTTTATCATTAATAGCACCGGTAAAAGCTCCTTTGACGTGTCCAAAAAATTCACTGGCAGCCAAATCTTTAGGGATAGCACCACAATCAACTGCTACGAAAGGTTGATCTTTTCGATCGCTCTGCGTATGGATGAGGCGAGCTATATATTCTTTCCCCGATCCGCTTTCCCCGTTGATCAATACGGTCATCGTAGTAGGTGCCACCAATCGAATATATTCATAAAGTTTATCGGATTCCTGACTGCTCCCCTTAATATAAGGAACAGAAAGTACTTTTTTCTCCTGCCTTTTCACAGAAGGGATGGATTTTTGTTCCAAAGCATCTTGTATTTTTTTCAAGATCTCATCCGGAATCACCGGTTTTGCCACATAGTCGTAAGCCCCTAATTTCATTGACAACACAGCCGTTTGAATATCTGCATATCCGGTCATCAGAATGACCTGCACTTCAGGCATCGCCGCCTTTATCTTTTTGAGCAAATAAATACCATCCTCATCCGGCAAACGCAAGTCTGTAAGAATAATATCGTACTTTGATTCTTTGGTTTTTTTCAAGGCTTCCCGACACGAAAAAGCCTCATCCACCTGAAAGCCTTTTTTAGTCAACCAAGTTTTCAACATTAGACAAAATGTGGTGTCATCATCCACCAGTAAAATTTTAGTCATCGTAAGTAAACATTATAATGAATGCTATGGTCTATATATCTAATCTCCTCATTTCAAGATATTCACACAAAACAGAATGCGAAATTTAATCCGTTCATAAAGTTATTCGATTTTGTAAGGCGAAGTTAAAAAACTAAGTTTATGAAAAAAAGGATTAGCAGATTTTAATCGGAATTATGTATGGAACGCCCTTAAAGGAATACAGCTGATACAACAGAAGAAAACTGTGAAGTAATTCTATATGTGAAATTCTTAAAAATAACATAAATTCAACCCATAAATTAGTATGCAAACGTTCTCATTTAAGGAATTTTTTTATAGATTTGCCACATAATCGTTAATAATGATTTTATGGAAGAAACTTATAAATTAAATCCAAACCCATTAGTAAAGTTTCTGAATAAACCACAGAAAGAATTTACCAAAGTTGATATTATTAAATATATCACCGAAAACAATATTGAAATGGTCAACCTGCGCTATGCAGGATCTGACGGTCGATTAAAAACTTTAAACTTCATCATCAATAGCTTAGAACATTTGGATAGCATCTTGACCTATGGAGAAAGAGTGGATGGTTCCAGTCTATTTCCATATATCGAAGCCGGTTCCAGTGATTTATATGTCATTCCACGCTATCGCACAGCTTTCCTGAATCCATTCAGTGAAATCCCCACACTTGATATTCTCTGCAGTTATTATACCAAAGATGGCAAACCACTTGAGAGCGCACCGGAATATACACTCCGCAAAGCGCACGAAGCATTCAAACAAGTGACAGGTTTGGAGTTTCAGGCTATGGGAGAATTGGAATATTATGTGATGAGCGAAAAAGAAGATCTTTTTGAAATTCCTGACCAAAAAGGTTACCACGAATCAATGCCTTTTTGTAAATGGGCTAATCTACGCACCGAGGCGATGCGCGCCATCGCACAGACAGGTGGGCAAATTAAATATGGCCATTCAGAAGTAGGCAATTTTACCATCGGCAACTTGCTTTATGAGCAAAATGAAATTGAATTTCTGCCGGTAAACATTGAAGAAGCTGCAGATCAATTGGTGATTGCTAAATGGATTATGCGAACATTAGCCTACCAATACGGAGTAGACTTAACATTTGCACCTAAGATCACAACAGGGAAAGCGGGAAGCGGCTTGCATATTCACACCCGATTAATGAAAGAGGGGAAAAATGCATATATCTTAAACGGACAACTGACAGACATAGCCAAAAAAGCCATTGCAGGCATTCTTGAAGCAGCACCGTCATTAACAGCATTCGGCAATACAAACCCTACCTCTTACTTTCGCCTTGTTCCACATCAGGAAGCCCCAACCAATATTTGTTGGGGAGACCGCAATCGCTCCGTTTTAGTGCGAGTGCCATTAGGATGGACAGAAGGAGCCAACGAAATGATAGTAGATGCCAATCCTCTTGAAAAAGCAGGAAATGCCGATCTCAGTATCAAACAAACGATAGAATTCCGTTGTCCGGATGGTTCTGCTGATCTTTATCTGTTATTAGCCGGTTTAGCCGTTGCTGCTCGCCACGGTTTTGAAATGGCTGACGCTGTAAAATATGCCACTGACCGCTATGTGAGTGTAAATATTTTCGATGATGCTCACAAAAACATTGCCGACCAACTGAATCATTTACCGACTTCTTGCACTGAATCGGCTGAGTGTTTACAAAAACAACGAAGCATTTATGAAGCTTACAATGTATTTAGTCCGCATTTGATAAATGGAATATCTAAAAAACTTGCCGCATTCAATGACGAGACATTACGACAAGATATTAGCAACGATCCCGGAAAAATACAAGAATTGGTGGAGAAATTCATTAACGCCGGATAAAATTATAATCAATACTACTTTAACTACTACAAACTGGGGAAACTGCCGGAAACGGCAGTTTTTTTATATTTGTATTTCGCATACACTAATACACACAATATCTATTTATTGCCAAATGTTTGTATATTTAACTTGCTTTGATGATCATTTGACTCAAAAGATGCAATGGAATTAATTTTTTAAATTACATTTGTAACGTTAATCCTCCAAAGGAATTAAATATAAAGTTCTTAAATAATACTGTCATTATATCTGGAACGACTTATTTATCACCAAGTCTTACAGAAAAAATGATTTATTCGTTTCTGCAGAGCATAATTATAATATTACAACGAAAAATTATCACCAAGCTTTTTTCTCCTTGCAATTTAAATATTATAGCTCTGCATTTTTATTATATACCACAGTCTATCTTCCTTCAAATCTTCACTCGAAACTATTCGTATTTCTATCTTATCTACTCCAAATAAAGCAAGCTTACTAACTTAAATAAGTTCATTAATTTGATAACAGAAAGAAAACTATTTTAACTTTGCAGTCGAATAATATAAGCCGATGGACTTATTAAACTTTACGCTGTGATGCTATTTTTGTAAACTATTTTAAATAAGCTATTTAGAAGTCTAAAATTATTTAACCCCACTAAACATTATACTATGAGAACTATTTTATTTATTGTCATCTGCTCATTCTTTGCTACCTCAAGTAGAGCTGAAGAGGCAAGACTACTCCGATTTCCACATATAAACGGGAATCAATTGGTATTTTCGTATGCAGGAGATCTGTACACTACAGATATAAATGGAAACATTGCCCGCAAACTAACCTCCGATATTGGCTATGAAATGTTTCCTCGAATTTCACCGGATGGAAAGAATATTGCTTTTACCGGGCAATATGATGGAAACACAGAAGTATTTATTATACCGGCAACAGGTGGAATACCCAAACGTTTAACTTACACCGCAACACTTGGACGTGACGATCTTGGTGACAGAATGGGACCTAATAATATTGTACTCGGCTGGACTCCAGACAGTAAAAATATTTTATTTCGCACACGCCAATACACATTTAATGATTTCACCGGTCAATTGATGACAATTCCCGCAGAGGGAGGCGAAGCGATTGAACTACCTCTAAAGAATGGAGGGTTTGCCTCCTATTCTCCTGATGGAAAAAAACTGGCTTATAATTACGTATTTCGGGAATTTCGTACGTGGAAAAGATATCAGGGTGGTATGGCTGATGACATTCGTATTTTTGACTTAAATAGTAAACAATCAGAAAAAATTACAAATAACGTTCGGCAAGACATCATCCCTATGTGGGGAAGCACTGGAGAAAAGATTTATTTCATTTCCGACCGTGATAATGTGATGAATCTGTATGTATATAATTTAACAGATAAGTCCACCCGTCAATTGACAACCTATAAAGATTACGACATCAAATTTCCGGCAATAGGCGGAGATCAAATCGTATATGAACAAGGGGGATATATTTATCGTTTCGATACTCAAACAGAAAAAGCAACTCAAATAAATGTTCAGATCAACAATGATCAAAACTGGGCACGACCGGAGTGGAAGAATGTAAGCGATCAGATCAGCAGTATGGATGTCGCTCCCAATGGCGAACGCGTGGTTGTAGCTGCTCGTGGTGATATTTTCACATTACCTGCCAAAGAAGGCATTACTTACAATCTAACAAACTCTTCAGATGCCAATGATATGAATCCTGTATGGTCACCCGACGGGAAATGGATTGCTTATATTTCTGACAAAAGCGGAGAATTTAATATTTGGATCAGAGATGCGATCAACGGTGAAGAGCGAATGCTGACACAAGATCTGAAGACTTATATTTTTGATCTCCAATGGTCACCGGATTCTCGTTCCATCCTATGGAATGAGAAACGAAACACCCTGAATCTGACCAATCTTTCCGATGGTAAAACGGAAACAATCGCCAGCTCCAGACTTAGAGCAATTCATCTATTCGATTGGGCTCCGGATAGTCGTTATATCACTTATGTAGAACCGGGTAAAGAAATGGACAACATTATCGTATATGACCGGACAAGCAAAGAAAAACACCTGATCACCGATGGTTGGTACAATGTGGGGGCTACCAATTTCAGCAAAGACGGCAAATATTTAGTATTTGTATCTGCCCGCACATTTAATCCTGTGTATAGTAACACCGAATGGAATCATATTTACAACAATATGAATAAAGTGTATGTCTTGCCTTTAGCAAAAGACGCAGCCATTCCTTTCGCCCCTGAAAATGATCAGATCAAAGTAGCAAAAGAAAAGAAAGAAACCGAAACATCTAAATCAAAAGGGAACAAGGAGAAGGAAGAGACAGTAGAATACAACTTCGCCGATATCAACAACCGAATAATAGAATTACCCGTCACTCCTGCCAACTACTATAATGTATATATGATTGGAGATAATATTTATTTTAATCGGGATGAAAACACCTATCTATACAATCTCAAAGACCGAAATGAAATAAATCTGGGAGAGAATATTACCTTCGGTCCAGCCTATCAGAAAGCGATTGCCAGCTCAGGACGTTCATTCGAGGTCATTGATATACCCACTTCACCGGTTCATTTAAATCAACCGATTTCTACTTCAAACCTAAAGAAACAGATAGATTATCATCAAGAATGGGAACAAATCTATAATGAAAGCTGGCGACAGATGCGCGATTTCTTCTATGCCAAGAATATGCACGGAGTAGATTGGAACGCTGTGTATGAAAAATATAAAGTGCTGCTGCCATACATAAATCATCGAACAGACCTGACCTATGTCATCGGTGAAATGATTGGCGAATTGAGTGTAGGGCATTCATACTCTGCCAATGGAGAGCACCCCGAGCCGGAAAGGATTCCGATGGGACTCTTAGGAGCCCGCTTTACAAAAGATGCTTCCGGCTATTTCAAAGTCAGCAAAGTGATTGAAGGTGCCAATTGGAACAATGCCACCCGCTCTCCCCTAACAATGCCGGGCGTTAATGTAAAAGAAGGCGATTATATCTTAGCCATCAACGGTAATTCACTAAAAGAAAGCAATAATATATTCACTCAACTAATCGGTCTGGACAAAAATATAATTGAACTGGAAGTAAACAATGCACCGACACGTGAAGGTTCGCGCAAAGTGTTAGTCACACCGCTGTCCAATGAATCACAATTATATTATTATAATTGGGTTCAGAACAACATCCGCAAAGTAAGCGAAGCCACCAATGGACAAGTAGGATATATCCACATTCCGGATATGGGAGTGCAAGGGTTAAATGAATTTATAAAACATTATTATCCACAATTAGGTAAAAAAGCTCTCATCATTGACGACAGAGGCAATGGTGGCGGTAATGTATCTCCAATGATCACCGAACGATTGATGCGCACACCAACTTTTTTCACTATGCAAACGAATCAAACCGAAGGATCAGTGAATCCGGTAGGTACATTTATCGGACCGAAAGTATTATTGGTCAATGAATATTCAGCTTCAGACGGCGACCTGTTCCCGTATCGTTTTAAACAAAACAAATTAGGCACCGTCATCGGACATCGCACGTGGGGCGGGGTTGTCGGTTATAGCGGAACAATCCCCGTCGTAGACGGAGGATCGATTGTCACCCCATCGTATGCCCCCTTCGCTGCGGATGGAAGTGGTTTCATCATTGAAGGACACGGCGTGGAGCCGGATATTTCTATCGAAAACGACCCATACAAAGAATACAAGGGAGAAGATCAACAATTAAACAAAGCGATCGAAGTGATCCTTGAAAAATTGAAAACAACAACCAGAGAAATTCCGACGATTCCGGCTTTCCCGGTGAAATAAGTCGAGCAATTTACATTTTCACGCAAAATTGCCCCGGCAGGAACTCCCGCTGGGGCAATTTTTTGTTATTTTCCCCCGTTGTTGATTACTGACAGGACTCCATAACGATATTTTGTGCCGTTGCTGATTGCTAACAGTGCTTCACCCCGCTGTTTTGTACTACCGGAACTTTGCTCCATCGCGCGGCAAAGCATCGGCACCATTTTCAATCACTAAGCAATTCCAATTTCCCTATTGCTTTCAGATAAGCCGATTCACTCAGATGAAGCAGGGCCTTTGCATCCACCCATTCGCTCCACGCTTGTTGCCATTGAGCCTGTGCATCCAACAAAGCAGTCAAATTTTCCATCCCCACCTTATATTGATTGGTCGTGATATTTAAATTCTCTTTCGCCTGTAAAAGCGCATTCCCAGCCATTTCTACCCGAGTCACCGCATCTTTTAAACTAAAACGATTAGAAGCGATTTCAAGTTGCATCAAATCTTTTGACTTCTCCATCTTCAATCGACTGATCTCCTCCTCCATTCGGGCAGAACGTACTTTATTACGTCCTTCCCCCCAATGAAAAACCGGAATATGAACGGCTGCCATCGCCGAAAACGTAGTGCCGACATCCTCCTTCCCATTCAATTTCAAACCGCCACTGTAACTATATCCCGCCGTAACGCCAACTTGTGGAAGAAAATCAGAACGTGTCAAGGCTATTTGTCGTCCTTTTAACGCCACCTCATCTACTAACATACTATAATCCGCCCGCTGCGAAACGGCACTATCCAACATCCATATCTTCGCATCAAGCGTTTCTGTTAGAGAATCCTGTAAACATAATTCCGTTTGTAAATTCAACCCAATCAATCGGCATAAATTCATTCGGGCAAGCCTCCTACCATTTTGAGCCTTTTGCAACATCAATCCGGCTTCATTACATCGAACCTGCACTTTTAACACATCATTCATCGTTGCCATTCCTACACTTTCCGAATTTTTCAGACTCTTCCATAATTCCAAAACGACCTCTCTATATTTGGCGGCTGCCACCACCTGCTCGTCCACACGCAACGCTTGCCAATAGGCTGCATCCGTTTCAAACAACACCTCCGAACGGCTAAGTCGAACATTCCCATCAGCTATATTCTCACCCACTTTAGCCATACCAACTGCCGCCCTCACCTTGCCACCCATATAAATCGGCTGTTCCAATTGAACACCGCCAGTATATACCCCTCGTAAATTCAATTGCAAGCGAATATCAGGCAAAAAAGCATATAAATTAAATACAGGCTTCCCGTCAACACCGGTCACCGGCTGTTGCGTTGTAGGATCAACCACCACATTGGGTTCTAAAGATCCGTTTTCTCCCGGCTTATAAGTAGGCAGATAACCGCCATTGATGGTGTAATCATATTTCTTCCGACTGTAAAGTCCTAAAGCTGTTGCTGAAACTTTAGGCAAATAATCCGCACGGTAAGCCTTTAGGTCATAAACAGCTTTTCGCTGTTGTTGCCCCGCTATATCCATCTCTTTACTACTTTGCAATGCCATCTTTCTACATTGCCGCAAATTCAACTCCATCTGTGCAAAAAGACAGGTAGGAAAGAGAGCGAAAAGAAAAAATAGAAATACCTTCATACCATTTTTCATTAATCATTCTTAATCATTCCCGAAACCTCACCCTCCCGCCGACGAATATGGAAAAACAAAGAATACAGAACCGGCAGAACGATTAACGTGATAATCGTACCGATAAATAAACCTCCCATAATAGTCACAGCAAGTGCCCCAAACATATCATCATTCACCAACGGGATCATCCCTAATATCGTCGTCATTGATGCCAAAAATACAGGGCGTAAGCGCGAAGTAGAAGCATCCAACAAAGCTAAAAAAGAATCTTTACCTGAACGGATTTGTATATCCACTTCATCCACCAACACCACGCCATTTTTAATCATCATACCCACCAATCCCAAAGCTCCGACGATTGCCACAAAACCAAATTCCTTATCCGCCAACAACATTCCACCAACAACACCCGTAATTGCCAAAGGCAAACACAGTAAAATCATCAATGGCTTCCTGAAATCACGAAACAAAGCAATCAGAATAGCCAAAACCAAAACAAGAGCGATGGGTACATTTTTAAACAGATAAGATTGCGACTCCGTACTCGCTAAATATTCCCCCTGCCATTCCGTTGTATAGCCCGGCGGTATTTGAATAGAATTGATCTTCGGCAACAAACTATTTCTGACCGCCGTCGTCGTATATCCGGGGGCATTATTACATTGAACGGCTATCGAACGTTGCCCGTTATAACGCCGAACAACCGGTACTTCCCACAACATATCCACTCCCGTACTCGCTTGATTAAGCGGTACAGAACCGGTCAATCTCTTCAATAATTGCTCCTGACCGATCATTCCGGTCATCAGTTCTTTTACAGTTTCCATATTCATTCCATTGGTAGAAGGCACCATACTCCACACCGGAACATTATTAATCTGCTCAAGACGGGTTCCCTGATTATTCACACTTCTCAAATAAATAGGCAAAGCGTGCTCACCTTCATAATAAGCACCTATCGGTAAACCGTCCGTTGCAGCCAACAAAGCCAATCCAACATCCTCGCGTGTAAGATTTACATCTCGAGCAATCTGCTGACAATATTGCACCTCCATCGCCGGAGTTTCCGGTCCCCAATTATTCGTCACCAATATAACAGTAGAATCAGCTCTCATCACATCCTCCACTTGAGAACACAATGTCTTCAATACAGCCGGATCAGGACCTGAAATCATAAATTGAATCGGAAAATCCATATACATCAGATTATAACGTTTCATACGGACATACGCTTGAGGATAATGAGCCGAAAGATAAGCCTGCAATTCAGGCAACTGATCTTTCAATGTTTCCGGAGAAGTGAAATCAACAATCAATTCCCCATAACTAAGCGAAGGTTCTGCCACCGTCCTGACCAAATTATAACGCGAAGGCGTTCCGCCCAAACTCGTTGTCACCGCCGTCACTTCCGGACGACTCATCAAATATTTCTCCATAGAAGCCAAATCAGCCTTGACAAAAGCAGGATTTGTACCGAACGGCATTTTATATTCTATATAAAGTTGATTATAACTTAAATCAGGGAAAAAACCTTGTCGAATAAAACGATAACCATAAACACTGACAGCCAACAAAACAACAACACCTACAACCAATCCCCAGCGATAATGAATAGAAAATTTCAGTACATCTTGATACTTTCTGTATATACGCCCACCAAATGGATGATCCTCCTTGCTCTGATTTCCCACTTGCTCTTTAAAAGCCCGATCAGCCTGTATCGGTACATAAGCTAACGCCAACACCCAACTCAACCACAAGGAAACTGCCAACACAATAAATAAATCACGCACATATTCCCCCGTAGTATCCGGCGACAGAAAGATAGGCAGGAAAGTCAAAATACCGATAGTAGTTGCACCCAGTAATGGCAAAGCCGTTTTCTTCGTGATATTCACCAATGCAGCAGATTTTGGTACACCCCGCTTTAAATCCACCATAATACCATCCGTAATAACAATAGCATTATCCACCAACATCCCCATCGCAACAATAAAAGAAGCCAACGACACCCGTTGCAATGTTCCATCCATCAAATGAAGAACCACAAAAGAACCGAGAACCACGACTACCAAACCAATACCGATAATATAACCACTTCGGAAACCCATCCCCAACATCACCACCAAAATAACAATCAATACGGATTCAATCAAATTAATCATAAATACATTAATAGCACTTTTCACACGCGTGGGTTGAAAAAATACCTTCTCAAAATTAATTCCTGCCGGAATCACTGTCTGTTTGAGTTCATTCAATTTTTCGTCAATCACTTTCCCCAATTGAATAATATTCCCCCCCTTTTCCATAGCGATAGAAACAGCAATAGCAGGCAAAGTATCATATAAAACTCCCTCCCGCTCCGGTTCTACATACCCCTTATGAATAGTAGCCACATCTCCCAAACGAATCTGATCCTCCTCATGCCCTCGAATCAACAAATTACGAATATCCTCTACCTCATTAAAACTACCGTCAATATCCACCCGCACCCGTTTCTCCCCACTGTTGTAATAGCCGGAATAAACAGTGGCATTCTGTCCCTTAAGCGTCAAAATAATCTCAGCAGGATGCACGCCCAAATTAGCCATTTTCCCTTCCTGAATATCTATATTGATACAAGACTGCTGCTCCCCATAAATGTCTACACTACTCACACCATCTATATCAAGCACCGTACGGCGAACCAATTGCGCATAATCCATCATTCGCTGATAACCAAATCCATCCGAAGTCATCGCATAAAACATTCCATACACATCCCCAAAATCATCCAACACCATAGACCCCTCTGCCCCTGCCGGCAATTCAGCCTGTACGTTTGCCACTTTCCGCCGAAGTATATCCCAATTTTGTTGCAATTCAGCCAACGGAACAGTACTATTCAATGTCACCAAAATTTCCGAAACATCATCCATCGAACGAGATTCCACGTGATCCAGATCACCCATTGAACGAATGGATTTTTCAAGCACATCAGTCACCTCCAATTCAACCTGCCAAGCCGATGCACCGGGAAAAGCAGTCACAACCATCGCCTCTTTTACCGTAATAGCGGGATCTTCAAGCTTACTCATCGTAAAAAAAGAATAGATCCCTCCAACAACAAGCACAACTACAAAAAAATAAACAAAAGCCCTGTTTTTTAAGGCATATTCAGTCAAATTCATCATAAGCAACGTAAAATAATTATGGTAACACTTTAACGTAAAATTTAAAAAGCAATCCACTTAAAGTAATCCGCCCACATTAGAATTTGATACAAAAGCCATCGGATTCACCTTCTGTCCCTCTTTCAAATCATTCACCCCGCCAGAAACAACCAACTGCCCATCCCGTAACGAAGATTCAACCACCACACTCCCATCCTTCGCCATCTGAATCACATCCACCAAAGTCTGATGTATCGTCTGCTGCTGCTCATCATAAAGCCACACATAAGATTTCCCCTCCCATTCATATAAAGCAGAAACCGGAACCATCGTCAAATCCTTTAAGCCGGGCTGAAAACCTATCGTCACAGAAACACTCATACCGGCAGCCAACGTCACTCCCGCATCCCGATTCAAACGAAAACGAGCAGTAAACAATTGATTATAATTAGCCCCTTGCCTAATATCAAGCAACTCCAAAGGCAACACAACATCCGGGTACACATCGGCAACAGCATTAAAAGTCGTAAAATCAGCTCGTCGGATAAAATCGCCCGTTGGTATAGCTGCCTCCACTTCAAAATAACCATCATTTATCATTGACAGCACAGGAGTACCCTCTCCGATAATTTCCGGAGCATCAAAATACTTATCTTGTATATACCCATTAAAAGGAGCCAACAAACGTGTATCATTCAAGGCATTTCGATGAACATCATACAAAGCAATCATCCTCTTCTTAGCTGCCATCGCCTTATCATACTCATTGACAGAAACACTTCCCAAATGATACAATTCAATCACCCGATCCGACTCACCTACCACCTGCGTATATTCAGCTTCTGTGGCATCATATTGCAAACGATAATCACGCGGATCAATTTCTGCCAACAATTGTCCTTTTCTAACATACTTCCCCTCATTTACATACACCTTTAAAATAGGTCCCCCCACCCGAAATGCCAATTTCACATTTGAAGCAGCTCTTATTTTTCCGGGATAAGTCAGCGAAGACATCCCTCGATATTCAACAACTTCCGCAATTTTAACCAATTGAGGAATATCCAAGACAGCTTGCTTCTTCCGACAAGACAGCGGCAACAGAAAAATACTACCCAACAAAGCATACAAAATCCATCTACTTCTCCATTTCTTATCTTTTTTTTCCATTTTTATTATTTTTACATATAGAATCCAAAAACGTTTCACTTTTAAACCTTCATAAAGAAAACAATAGATTTATATACCTATAAAACAGAATATATGTTTCAAAAAACAATAGAAATAGCTCAATAATTATTTTATACAACTTAAATATTCATTTCAAGTAAAAATTGCTATTAACTATTCAACTTTAGTATATTTGCCAATTCAAAAAGAAAAAAGCAACAACAGTATTTTATACTGACAAAGAAAAAATTATGCCCGAAAAAAAAAACAAAAACTACAGGACAGAGTACCTGTAGTTGCCGCTTATCTGCGGGTGAGCACAGATAAGCAAACCGTTCTTAATCAGAAAAGTGAAGTAATTAACTTTTGCCAACGACAAGATTTGAAAATCACGATGTGGTGTACAGAAACCGTCAGCGGAACAAAAAAAGAAAATGAAAGGGAATTAGGTCCACTGCTCAAAAAACTACAAAAAGGCGATACACTGATTATTACAGAAGTATCACGCCTCAGTCGAAAAATGATGAATATTATGAACATCATTCATCAATCCATCGAAAGAGGCATCACCATCCACAGCATCAAAGAAGGATACAAATTTGATGCTTCAATAAACAGTCAGGTATTAGCCTTTGCCTTCGGTCTGTGCGCAGAAATTGAACGTACATTAATTTCACAACGTACACGTGAAGCCCTTGCACGAAGAAAAGCTCAAGGAATGAAACTGGGACGTCCGAAAGGAAGCCTACGAGTGGGTAAACTCTACAATCACGAAGAGGAGATCAAAGAACTACGTGCAAAAGATGTATCCTTTAAAGAGATTGGCAAACTCTACAAAGTGTCACCGGAAACAGTACGCCGATTTTATCTGCGTCTACTCTTAAAGAAGCCAAGAAAACCATCAAAAACAAATTAAGAGAAAAAGTGAAAACAAAAAAGGACCATCGGAGAAATAAATTCTACCGATGGTTCTTTATTATGGATTCATTTTACGAATTTCCCTCCTATATAAAAGACAAGCTAATCCAAAATAAACCGCAGCTAAAATCCAGAGACAAACATATTCACGCGTTACCTCCTGAAGAGTTGCACCCATATTATTAATTTTAACAAACCCATCAATTCCGTATGTAGAAGGAAACAACTTAGAAAAAGCTATCCAATAATCAGGAATCCCTTCTCTGGGCCAAGATATTCCCGAAATAAACATCAAAGGAATAGAAGTAAATACAAAAATCAAAAACGGCTGTTCCCGCTCCTTACTCAAAAAAGAAGCAGCTATCGACAAAAACACACAAGCCAATAAAAAAGGAAACAGAAATAACATCAATTCACCCTTAGAAGAAATTTGTGTCAGATTAAAAATTCGAGGAACAATAAAAAATACCCAAAACGACATAAAAAAATAGATCAAAGCATAAAGACACCCTTTACCAACCACGACACACCAAGCCCTTTGATAATGTGCCCTATTGGGAATCATCCTGCGACGAGGACTCCTATCGCGGGCTGTACCGGCAATCGTACCGACACCCAACAACAAAGACTGCTGGACAACCAAAACCAAAACAGCAGGAATAATAAACGAAGCAAAACCACTCTGAGAATTAAATAATTTCACCTCCTCCACTCGCACCGGCGAAGAGACAATCTGCTGTTGAATACGAGAAGCATAAGCCATCCCTTTCACCTGTATTTGTTTTCCCATTCCAATTGAAACATCACTGGCTGCCATTAACAAAGCCTTATAATTCAACAAAATACCCATATCACAAAATAAAGCAATGTGAGCCTGATCCCCTTGATTCAACTCTTTATTAAAATCAGCAGGTATCTCCAAAATACCATAAATCTTTTTCTGATACATCAGTTCTTTCGCCTCTTCAATATCACTGCAATGCGACACAATATGCACATTGGCAGAAGCATCCCACAAACGTAAAAACTCACGACTTAACGACGATTGTGAGTGATCGACAACAGCGACAGGCACTTCACGAACCACCTCTTCACTATATATATAAGTATACACCAACGGATAAGCCAATGACAGCAAAATAAAAAACGTGAGCACAGCGTGATCGCGAAACACCGTGTAAAACTCCCGGCGGAATACATAAAAAATATCATTCATTCGATTCTTCATAAACTATACAATAAACTTCTACTAAGGAAGATAATGATGTTTCATCAAATCTGATTTCAACTTCGGCAATATCAATAGTGGCAACAAAACAAATAAAATCAACGATAAATAAGCTTGCCAAGAATAAATCATATCAATACCATTAAGAGCTTGATCAACATACAACAAATAATAATGCCTCATCGGAAACAAATGAGCCCCCCATTGCATCAACTCCGGCATCGAACGCACCGGATAAGTGAAACCACTGATAGAAAACGACAACACCCCCCACAGCCCACAAGCACTCAAGGCGATACGACTTCGGCGGGCTATCCCTGTCACAAAAACTGCAAAACCCTGCGAAGCAACCACCAACAAAACCATTGCTAAAAACATAGGACCCAAACCGCTATTTAAAGGAAAATGGAGATAACCATACAAAATAGAAAGATACAAAAAACCGGTCGCAATAAAAATAAAAGTCTGCGGCAACAACTTTCCCGTCAACGACAATACAATCGAATGATGCCCAAGATCCAACCATTCCTGCGAAGTCTTGTTTTTTACTTCTTCGCTGATACTAAACACAGCAGTAAACATTGCAAACATACAAACAAACGCCGGCATCAGAATATTAGCCAAATAAATAGCATAACTGACCCAAGGATTATGAAGAGGATTCGTATCCACCGTTATCGGCATCAATCGGGCTTGCAATTGAGGACCTCCCTCTCCCCTCGCCAACAAAAGCGTTTGTTGCACCGCCCCATTCGCTAAAGCTGCCTGCAAACGCATATCTTTATAAACCAACGAAGCCGGCAAAAAATAAGTATCATTCGTATAAAATGAAATCAAAGGCTCTTTACCCATCGACACCTCCTGACGAAAATCAGCGGGGATATGAAAAATACCATAAATCTCAGCCCGCTGCATCGCCTCACGAGCTTCTGTAAAACTTCCTGTCCGCAGCACAACCTCCGTTTGGGGTATCGCATCTAAAGAACGGACCAACTGACGAGACATCGAAGTATTATCTTCGTCTACCACAGCTATCGGCAATTTAGTAGGCAATCCATCTTTCAGCAAATCCGCAAAAAATAAAAAACAAAGAGCCGGAGCCAATACCATCGCAAACCAATAAATACGACGTGAAGCCAATAAGCGGAACTCCCGTTTCATTAAAATAAACAAAGTGCCTATATTATCTCTAAAAGTCATATTATCTGTTCAAAAATTCAACGATTCAATAGCCCAACACCCGTTTCAAAAAGCTTACCCCAATAAACAACAAAAAACAGTGCCATACTGAAAAACACCAACTAAATCATCCGCTTCAACACACTCATTCCGGGACGTAAACCTACAACCTTCACCATTGGCTTTGCCTTTACACGAAAAGTCTTCATATCATACTGCCCGGTTGTCTTTGTTGCCCTCCAAGCAGCATAACTACCCATATCTTTCATATAAATCACTTTTAACTCAATTTCCTCATTACCCAAAGCTGGAACAAATGCCGTAAAAACCTTACCCATCTGCAAATCCTTCAACTGATCCTCCCGAACATTAAAAGAAACCCACATATCCGACATATCAAGCACATCCATCACCGGCGAACCCGTTCCAACCAATTCACCTACTTTCGGATAACGTTCCGATATTTCCCCATCAATCGGAGAAACCAAATAGACTTCATTGATATAAGCCTGCACCTCGGCAACCGCCCCCTTCGCACGATTCAACTGAGCCTCAGCAGCCATCTTATCTTCTTTCTGTGCCCCCTTACGAACCATCTCATACTGCGCCTTCGCCGCTTGCTCGGTTGCAGACATCGCTTTATAATTCGCTTCTGCTTCATCCCGCTTCTGAGCAGGCACAACCCCATTTTCAAACAATTTCTCTACCCGCTGATAAGTCTTTTGAGCCACATCAGTGGCAGCCTTCGCCTTCTGCCAAGTCTGATAAGCCATCACGATCTGCTCCGAACGCGAACCATTTTCAGCCTTCTCACTGAGTGCCTGAGCAGCAGCCTCCGCAGCCTCCGCCTGACTGTATTTTGCCATCACTTCCGGACTATCCAAAATAGCCACCGTATCGCCCTGCTTCACTTGATCACCCTCATTAAAACGAAATTCTTCAATACGACCCGGAACTTTACCGGAAATCCTAACTTCCATTGCCTCAGCCTCGCCCTGTATAAATTCGGCTTTCGGTTCCCAAAATATGAATCCGAAAATCGCAATCAAAAGCACTAAAATAATAATGCCCGTGAAGGTCACCAATTTCCCATTTATCTTTTCCATCAATATTTAAATTTAAAAATTATTCTTTTCTATCACATCCCTACCAAGTACACCGTATGCTTTTTGCAAATATACCTCACACAACTTCAAATCAATACGCGTATCAATCAAATCCGAATGAGCCGAAAGCCAAGCTGTCTGAGCCTCCAAAACATTCGATACAGGAATCATACCCTCCTGAAAACCCATATTTGCATACTTCAAATTCTCATCCGCCTTCTCCAAATTCTTCTCTGCTATCTGCAATTTCTGCATCGCCTCCTTCAACTTAAAATTTGCTTGATGAACCTGCAATTCAATCTTTTCCCGAGCCTCCTCCAATCTATAATTCATCACACTCGTTTCAGCCCTTGCGCTACGGACACTTTTACGCGAAGCACCCCAATGAAACAAAGGTGCTTTTACACCGATACCAACACTCCACATTCCGTCCAACTTCGTACTGATCCCGTCAAAAAACGAAGGGGTCATTGCAAAATAATTCGCCATAAAAGCCACCGTCGGCAAATATTCCGAGCGGGCAATCGTCTCCTTCTTTCGGTAAATATCAGTTGCCAAAGTCAAACGGCTAATCTCCGGACGATTACTATATACCTGCTCCAAATCCAACACCTTAACTGGAGCCATCGGCTGAACATTCAATAATTCCTCCTTCAATGTATACACCGAATCAACCGCCAATCCGCAAAGCTGATTTAACACCATCCGTGAAAGACTCAATCCGTCATTCACTCGCATCATAGCCATCTCCGCTTCATTCAACTTCACCTTCACCGACAACAAATCAGCCTTAGTCGCCATACCCGTCTGATAAGTCACCTCTATATCGTGTTCAAACTTTTGTAAAGTTCCCACAAACCGAACCGCCAACTTCTGACGATTCACCAACGACACAATTTGCCAATAAGCCTCATCCGTCTGCTGAATAACACCTTGTAATTCCTCTTCGCGCCCACTTTCCGCTAACTTCTCCGACAAACCTGCCAATTGATTATAAGCCCTGATCTTTCCGCCCATATAGATCGGCTGAGTTAAACCCACTTGCAAAAGAGCCGTATTCCGATCCTTCACAGTCATTGCATCCTGAGGAAGCAAAGCATAATCTTTGGGTACAGGCTTTCCATTTTGCATCACCGGCTTTCCATCCCCTCCAATCATCACCTGATCCGGGCGCAACGTCCATTGCCCGGTCAACGGATCTATCGTTCCCACCGGCAAATGAGCATCCCCCGAAAGCAAATTTACATCCTTCTGATTCCGCATATACGTCCCCATCGCATCCACTCCCGGTAAATATTTTGTAAATGCATCTTCCTTCTTTGCTTTGGCTACATTGATTTGTTCATCGGCTATTTTCAAATTCTTATTGTTCTCAATAGCCAACCGCCGACAATCTTCTAAACTCATCACACCCTGCCCGTATGTCCCAACCATTCCGCCCAAAAACAAAATAATACTCAATAATTTCTTCATACATTCTTCAATTTATACTTTTCGGTATGTTCCATCGTAAAAATTATTTTCCTGACGCCAAAGCGTAAAGCTGTTCATATTGCGAACGCACTGACGACAACGCATAAGACAAATCTTGATGCATAATCAAATAATTAATCACACCTACACCTATATTCAACAAATTCTTTGCCAAAATCGACGTATCTATATCACTCCTCAATTCTCCGGCTTTTTTTGCATTCAAAATTAACTGCTCCAACTTTGACAAACGCAACATCTTTGAAGTCATCACCACCTTCTTAAACTCCGGAAACAAAGCAATCACCTCAACAATCAGCGAAAGACAAAGAATTTCAGGAATCTCAGTACTAAACGCCCGCGCCGAATAATTATCAATCCCCGTCAACTTCCGAATCGTCAGATCAACATACTCCCTTAACGTAGAAATTCGCTCAAACTCTTCCGACCTCCGCGTATTCAACAAAGCATAATAAACGTGCAAACCCTCCTTCAACACCTCTTCCTTATTCGTAAAATGATAATAAAACGTTCCCCGTGTAATCTTTGCCGCCCGTTCAATATCGCTTAACCTCACTGCCTTAAATCCTTTTTTCAAAAACAGCAGGAACGCAATTTCTATAATCTGTTGCCTTGTATTATTCATCGCTTAATTAATAAATAATATTGTTCAAACTGCATCCGCATATCCGAAAAAGTAAAACGCATATTCTCCGACCCCAGCTCAATATTCAACATACTCGTCGATACAGACATCAAATTACGCGCCAACACCGAAGTATCCAACATCACCTGAATTTCACCCTGCTGTTTTGCTTGCAAAATCATAAACTCCCAACGCGACAAACGATTCTTAGACAGGCGATCAATCCAATGACGATACTCCGGAAACAATACCCCCACTTCAAGCACCAATTGAAAAAAAGCAACCTCAATAATAAAAAAATCAAACACATCTTGAAGCCTCTCCGCACTCCGCTCCTTACGTTCAATCATTACATTGATATATTCTTTCAACGAACCGATCTGCAAAAACTCATCCTCACTCATCTCGCTGATCACCGACAAATACTTATCTATACCCGCTTTTAGAATCTCTTCTTTATTTTTAAAATAATAATAAAATGCCCCCTTCGTCAAGCCGGTTGCAGACTCTAAATCCCTCAGTGAACAAGCTTTATATCCTTTGTTCAAAAATTGGAAAAAAGATTTATTGACAATATCATCTTTTAATTCAGGCATATTTTATACTTTTCGGTATGCAAAAATAAAAAAGATTTCAATGTATAAATCACATTTAGCAATAATTAACTACTTCTTCTTCCCCTCATTCAGCCGATCCACAATCACGGCAATAGCACCATCCCCCGCCACATTCGTAGCCGTACCAAAACTATCCATCGCAATATACAAAGCAATCATCAACCCCTGAGCAGTCTCGTCAAAACCCAACATCGTTTGCAACAATCCCAATGCCGCCATAATAGCACCCCCCGGCACTCCAGGAGCTGCCACCATCGCAATACCCAACATCATAATAAATCCGGCAAATTGACCAAACTGAACCTCCATACCCGACATCAGCATAATCGCCAACGAACAAGCCACAATCTTCATCGTACTCCCCGAAAGATGAATCGTCGCACACAAAGGAATCACAAACCCTGCCAAATCAGGGCGCACCCCATTCCGAATCGTCTGTTCCAATGTCACAGGAATCGTGGCAGCCGACGACTGTGTCCCCAATGCTGTCATATAAGCTGGCAACATCGTGCGAAACAAACGAAACGGATTCTTCTTACCGACACTCCCTGCTATAAAAAACTGAATAAACAACAACACAACCGTCATCACAAAAATCACCACAATAATCTTTAGAAATACGCTCATCACCCCCGCCACCTGTCCGGAATTTGTCATATTCAGAAAAATACCGAAAATATACAACGGAAGAAGCGGAATAATAATAGCCGTGATCACCCGATTGATAATATCCTTAAAATCATCCATCACCAACTTCAGACGATTACCATCAATCACCGACATTCCCAATCCCAACGTAAACGCCAATACCAATGCCGACATCACCCCCATCACAGCGGGCATCTCTATGGTGAAATATGGTTTTATAGCCTCCACATTCCCTCCCACTGCCGATAACGTATCCGACGAAGTCAACAACCAAGGATACACCAAATCACAAGTGAAATAAGTAAAGAAACCGGAAAAAAGCGTAAAACCATAAGCCAACAAAGCTGTCAGCAACAACAAACGCCCTGCTCCCTTACCCAAATCGGCAATACCGGGAGCAACAAGCCCCAATATCAACAGAGGTATAATGAAATTCAAGAAATTTCCAAACAAAGAATTAATCGTTAAAAACACACGCACCAACCCATCCGGAAAAAATAAGCCACATCCGACTCCCAATACAATGGCAATAACGACCTTCAACAATAAACCCGGTTTAAATTTTTTCATATTCAATCTTCATTTAAACGTTTTCGATACATAGTATTACAACAAAAAACTGTATTTAAGTTCCATCCCCTACTTATTATTTCCGTCCTTCAGATGAAATAAGCCATTTATAAACTTTATACGATTCCCCCAGCCCATAAAGTTTTAATTTTCGTACTTTTACGCGCCATAAATAAGACAAAACACATCAGCTAATGACAAAAGACAAGTGGCAAGGGCACATCGCTATATTTTCAACCAATCTGATCTTCGGGTTAAACACCCCCATTGCCAAAAGCATTGTGCCGGAATGGATCAGCCCTTATGCACTCACCTTATTGCGAATGATTTCCGCCGCCCTCATCTTTTGGATGGTCAGCCTATTCTTTAAAAACGAAAAAGTCGGCCGAAAAGACCTGTTCATTCTCTTTTTTGGTGCACTATTCGGATTAGTCGGCGCGCAGCTCTCCTTTGCCAATGCACTCCTATACACTTCGCCCGTCAACATCTCCATTATTGCAGCAATGACTCCCGTCGCCGTAATGATCTTGGCAGCCCTTGTACTCAAAGAACCGATTACCTTCAAAAAGGCAGCAGGAGTAATGATCGGAGCCTCAGGAGCCTTACTCATCATATTACAATCAACAACTGGAAATACAAACCCGGGAAATATGATCGGCAACCTACTCTGCATCGTCAACGTCATCACGTATGCCATCTACTTAGTCATCACCCGCCCCATCTCTCAACGCTATTCACCCATCACACTAATGAAATGGATGTTCCTATTTTCAACCCTCATCTCATTTCCTTTGGGCATTTCTGACCTCTTAAATGCCAGAGTCTTCTCGGATGCCGCCAGTTTTGATGTCATCCTACGGGTCGCCTACATCATCATTATGGCTACCGGAATAGCCTACATCCTCGTCCCGACAGCACTAAAACGCATCCGACCCACCACCGTCAGTATGTATAACAACGTACAACCCATCATAGCTTCCGTCATCGCCATCATCATCGGTCAAGACATCTTTAGCTGGGACAAACCTCTTGCCGCACTCCTTGTATTCACCGGTGTCTACTTAGTGACACAAAGCAAATCAAAAGAAGAAATCGACCGCCTGAAGACACCCAACAAACCATAAAAACTCAAAGGTCACCCACCCCCAAAGTACCTTCGATTTTCCATATCCACATACCTCACAAAATGAATGAACACTTTATATATTTTAAAATATACAAAGCGTTCATTCTTGTGAAAAAAGAGAAGCTGTCTAATTATTTTCAACAGCCTCCTCTCATTAACTACTTTTCTACTTATTTTCCATTCAGATAAGCGTTCAACATCCAAAGCAATTTTTCTTGACCGGAAATATACGGATTCAATAAATCCAGCGTACCGTCATCTCCGGCTTCCGAAGCAGCAGCCATAATCGCCCGTTCTTCCTGCAACAACACCAACACATCCTCCATCACAGCTTTCAGACAAACATCCCCCTCCGTCACATTCTCACGAGCCTGAATAGAAGCCACCTTCTCATACCTCGCGTATGAATGAAGAGGTGTTGCCCCCAGCATCAACACCCGCTCAGCAATTTCATCCGCCTTCACCATCGCATCATTATACAATTCCTCAAACTTAGCGTGCAAAACAAAAAAACGATTCCCCTTAATATTCCAGTGGAAACCACGCAGATTCTGATAATAAATCTGATAATTCGCTAACAATACATTCAACAATTCAGCCACACGTTGCGATTTCTCTACATCTAATCCGATTAAATTTGTTGTTTTCATAATTCTTATTTTTTATTTGATTTATATAATTATTTTTCTTTGTACAAATATACATCATTCAAACATATAAATCAAATCAATAATATTTAATATCAAATCATCAAAATCTATACATACTATTAATAAGACAATTACATAAAAAATATTTAAGAAATGTACCCGAAAAAACTTTCAACCCTCTACGAAAAGGCAATTACAAGAACTAAAAGCGTTCACCCGTCAATGTTTTTTAAAATATTATTCCTATCTTGACAGCATTATTTTACGAGCTGAAAGAAACTCAAAAAACGATTCAAAAATAAACATTATCTATAAACGAATATAATATGGAAAAACAAGCAGCACAGGATCTTCTTGACTTCATACACGAGAGTCCTACCAATTTTCACGCTGTACTGAGCATCAAACAGCGTCTGCAAGCCAATGGCTTCAAACAACTATTCTCAGGTGAAGCCTGGCGCATCGAACACGGAGGAAAATATTTCGTCACCAAAAACCACTCCTCCCTCTACGCCTTTGTTCCGGGCAATGGCAATCTGGCAGAAGAAGGCTTCAAACTCATCTGCGCCCACAGCGATTCACCCACCTTCCGAATCAAACCCCACGCAGAAATGACCGTAGAAGGGAAATACTTGAAATTGAACACCGAAGTCTATGGGGGTCCCATTATGTACACGTGGTTCGATCGTCCTCTCTCGCTGGCAGGTCGTGTGATGATTAAAAGCGACAAACCGCTCAAACCGGCAACCCAATTTGTCAATTTCAACCGTCCGCTACTCGAAATCCCGCATTTAGCCATCCATTTCAACCGGGCTGTCAACGACCAAGGAAATCCGCTGAGCAAACAAAAAGATATGTTGCCCGTATTGGCAATCATCAACGAAACATTCGAAAAAGAGAACTTCCTGTTAAATCTAATTGCCAAAGAAATGAATGTCTCCTCTGAAGACATCTTAGATTTCGACTTAACTCTTTATGAATACGAAAAAGGCACCCTGCTCGGACTAAACAACGAATTTATTTCCTCCGGACGCTTAGACGACTTGGCGATGGTACACGCCGGAATGACCGCCCTGCTCGATTCAAAACCTTGCAACAAAACCAAAGTGCTTGCCATCTTTGACAACGAAGAAGTAGGTAGCGGTACCAAACAAGGCGCCGGCTCTCCGATTCTCCGCACAATCCTCGAGCGCATCGCCTATAACCAAGGATATAAAATCGAAGACATTTATCGGGCAATTCACAATTCCTTTATGATTTCGGCTGATATGGCACACGCCCTCCATCCGAATTATACGGAAAAACACGACCCGACCAACCACCCCGTCATCAACGGAGGACCGGTCATTAAAATCAATGCCAACCAAAAATATGTCACGGATGGAGACTCTGCCTCTGTATTTGCCACCATCTGCAAAATGGCAGGAGTACCTTACCAAACCTTTGTCAACCATTCAGATATGGCGGGAGGCTCTACGTTGGGAAACATCCTTCAATCACAGATGGAAATGCGCGGCGTAGACATAGGCAACCCTATGTGGGCAATGCACTCGGTGAGAGAAACAGCCGGTGTTCTCGACCAAGATTACGTCATTAAAGCATTCACGACTTACTACAATATTTAATTATAATGTCCATTGAGCCATTCAGCTCAATGGACATTAAAAATAGGTCTATGGAGTTTTCTGATAATTACATATTTAAAACTTTCTACTTACGAAACTTCAAGACTATTTCAGGATTCTGCAACAGCTATCTGAAGGATTCCGAATTAGCTCGGGATGTCGCTCAAGAGGTATTTTTTAAATTATATCAGAATCGTTTGCAACTTACCACCGAAGAGCATGCACGCACTTGGATGTACTTAGCTGCAAAAAACTTATGTATTGATCATCTGAGGAAATTAAAGTTTAGACCGGAGACATTGAATGAAATTCCGGAAGCCATTTTATCTGATAATTACTTTCTGGATCAAATCACAGAACAGGAAGCCATTCGCAATATCCAATTGGCGATAAACAATCTTCCAGAACAAACCCGCAAAATCATATTACTCTCTATTCAGGAGAAATCCAATGCTGAGATCGCTGAAATTTTAAATATTTCGATCAATTCAGTGAAAACATTGAAAAAAAATGGTTACCAGAAACTAAGACAAATCCTAAAGAATGAATACATCATTTTCCTCTTGACCGGATTTTTATCTTAATATTTTCACACCCATTCACCCTTTTTCACTATTCATCCGTACTTATAATAGATACAACGGACAAATTATGGAAAAGGAAATCAGTACAAGAATACAAATTGCCAAATTAATCGCTAAATCAGTCGGAGGAGACTTGACTGACGAAGAAAAAAAACTACTGGATCAGTGGTTGGAATCTGACCCTTCACATCCTCAACTGCTGAAAAATATCTGGCAAAAATCAGTACAACAAATGGATAACAAATTGACTGCTCAACAGGAATGGCAGAAATTTGTCAAAAACTACTCTATCCCACAGAAATCATTTGTTTTAAAACACTTTATGAAATATGCAGCCCTTCTTTGCATCTGTTTAGCGGGAGGAATGATATATTACTTTCATCCGATAAAAAACGAAAGATCCCTAACAGCAATAATGACTCCTACTCCCTCTCAGGTAGTTCTGACTTTAGCAAACGGCGAAACGATATATTTGGGTGCCAGTCAAGATTCAACCATATTGGCTGATAGCAATCTTACCATCCGACAACAACAGGGACAACTAATCTACCAAAATGCATCTACCGTAACTCCCGGACAATATAATACAATCACCGTCCCCAAATACGGGGAATACTCCCTCCAATTGACCGACGGAACTCAAATCAAACTTAATTCAGAAACCACTCTTAGATACCCGGTGGCATTCTCTAATAAGAGTAGAGAAGTGTGGCTACAAGGAGAAGGTTATTTTCAAGTAAGTCATCAAACAAATGCTCCATTCACCGTTCATCTTCGACAAGGTTCAGTGAACGTATTAGGTACAGACTTCAATATCGAAGCCTATCCTTGGAATGCTGCCATAACAACCACCCTAATTCACGGATCTATCCGCTACGAAAACGGTCAGCAGAGTAAAATACTGACTCCAGGTCAACAATCCATTGTCCGAGATGGCGAACCGAATATAGAAATCCGCAAAGTGGATGTTAACATAGCTATGGCGTGGATACACGGACAATTTTATTTTAAACAAGAAACTCTTGAAAATATCCTGTCTTCCCTAAGTCAATGGTACGACATTGAGTTTTTCTACCAGCAAGAAGAATTAAAACATCTGTGTTTCACCGTTGAAACTGATAGATTCAAAGATATAAGCGGAATACTGAATTTGATCTCCGAAACAGGTCGAGTACAATTCCGCCGGAATGGTAAAACAATACAAGTCTTTCATTAAAAACAGATAATGCACTAACATTATCTGTTTTAATAAACGCATTCTCAGCAAAGAATGCTATGTAAAATCCTTAATCACAAAATTATGAAAAAAAAACGGATTGACAATTCATCCTTTCAGGAAAAACAATTCAGGTTTATTTACAAGCCTTTATTAGTTACATTGTTTTTCCTTTGCCTACAAGTTCCTGTTCTACTTAATGCTCAGGGACTGAACCTACAAGTCAAAAATGCCTCTTTAATAGAAGTGGTTGAACGGATTAAACAACAAAGTAAATTTACTTTTGTTTTTAATACCAACGATCTGGAAAAAGTTCCTCAGATTACCTTAGATATCAAAGATGCAAGTATCGAGACCATTCTAAACAAATGTCTCGAAGGCAGTCATCTCACTTTTACTCGACACGATCATACCGTTGTATTTAAACGGAAAGAAGCGACTTCGGAAAAACAATTAGCCGGCTTTAAATTAAGTGGTAGGGTCACCGATTCGCAAGGGAATCCGTTACCCGGAGCCTCAATTATTATAAAAGGCTCCACGATGGGTGCCGCAACCGATTCACAGGGGAAATTTGAGATCACCCTCCCATCATCACAAGAAGTGTTAGAAATCACTTTTATCGGTATGCAAAAAAAAGAAATAAAACTAACAGGACAGGCTTTCATCACCATCCAATTATCAGAAGAAAAAAATAGTCTATCGGAAGTGGTTTGTACAGGATATCAAACTATACGCAAAGACAGAAATACCGGATCAGTGGAAGTCATTGAAGCCAAAGATTTAGCAGGCAAACCATTTGTTTCCGTCGACCAATTACTAATCGGAAAATTGGCAGGCATTTCCGGTTTTATGGCTTCCGGACAGGCCGGAGGAAATGCGAATATCAACATTCGTGGTGTTAACACACTTTCAGGAAGTTCTCAGCCCTTATGGATTGTTGATGGTTTACCCATACAAGGCGAAACTCCCGACATTAAAGGGGGAGGCAGTATGCTTGAAGCCAATATCCTAACCAACGGCATCGGCAACATTGCCCCTTCGGACATTAAATCCATCACCGTTTTGAAAGATGCTGCTGCAGCAGCAATCTATGGAGCAAAGGCAGCAAACGGCGTGATCGTGATTACCACAAAAAGAGGCGTGGAAAGCGACCTCTATTGCAGCTATACGGGAAATATTGAAATCGGAAAAGCACCCTCTCCCGACTTGGGTTTTATGAATACTTCTCAGAAAATCCAATATGAAAGAGAATTGTGGGAAGACTGGAATATGGAAAATTATACAAAAAAAGATCAAGGAAGTGTCGGACAGATTTTGTCGGATATTAAAAGTGGGGCAATCAGTTCGGACGAAGGTGAACGCAGAATACTGGAACTCAGTCAATACAACACCAATTGGCTGGATGAAATTTTCCATACTTCTTTTTCCCATACTCATAATCTAAGCCTTTCGGGAGGGAACCAAAAAATGTCATATTATTCTTCATTGAACTATGCCAACAATCAGGGAACATTGAAGAAAGACAAATATAAAAATCTGAACGTTAATCTAAAAGGCACCTATAAGCCCAACGACCGATTTGACTTGACCTTTGGTGTAGCCACTTCATTCAGGGAAAAACAGTACCACAATTCGGCGATCGACCCATTCAAGTATGCCATTTATGCCAATCCTTACGAATCCCCTTATGACAAAAACGGGGAGATCAGATATGACCAATCCTACATTAATTTCAACTATAAAAAAGGAGAGGACGAATTTGTCTTCAATCGGTTCAACATCCTAAATGAATTGAATAAAAACGGACAAACAAGTAATTACAACAGCACAAGCCTTTCTCTGGAATTGAATTGGTACATCCTAAAAAGCCTAAAATATACCGGTCGCGCCGTGAAAACCACGACCAACAAAAGTGATAAAACCTATACCTCTCCGGGTACTTATACTTCTTTTATCAACAACTGGTATGACAGTTTGCTCGAAAAAGACCTCCCCGAAGAGCAAAATGCCGGTTCTATCCGTAAAGCTTCAACCCGTACCAACCAGTATTCCGTCAACAACTCACTGGATTTCAACATAGAACTTCAAGACCACTTTATCAGTGCCTATATCGGACAAGAAATATCCGCCACCAAGACAGAAGATTTCTACACCTTTCTACCGGAATATAATCCCGACATCGAAATCGGCGGTTATCCCAATATCAAAGATGCCGTAGCTGAAAGAATCAATCTCAACAAACTGGGCGATATCGGATTTCTGGAACAGCGAAATTCTTCTTTCTATGCCAACGCATCCTATGGCTATCGTGATTGTTATATCGTCAGTCTAAACGGACGGATGGACGGTGCCGACATTATAGGTTCGGACAACCAGTTCACTCCACTATGGTCGGTGAGCGGACGATGGAACTTACACAAAAACAATTTTTTCAAAGCTAATAAAATACTAAACGAACTATCGCTGAAAGCAGAGTACGGCTACACCGGAAATATCAATCGGAATGTTTACCCCTTCACAACGATCACCATATCAGGCACAGATCGCTACAACGGTGTATTGATCGCATCAGCAACCACCTATCCAAATCCCGTTATTAAATGGGAAAACAAACACGAAAAGAGCGTTGCTATCGAAATGAGCCTATTCAACTACCGTTTAAACTTGAATGCCTCTTATTATCACAACAAAGTAAATGATGTATTAACCAACAAACGTTTACCCATCTCCAGTGGTATCAGCGGATATTATGCTAATGTAAGCGATTTGCTAAACAAAGGATACGAAATCTCTATAAACGGTATGCCCATAAAGACAGATGATTTCACGTTGGGTTTAAATTTCAATATCGCCTTCAATAAAAACATCGTTTCCAATTCGTATTACAGCGGAATGAACAAAATCACTATGGACCTGGTAAAAAAAGAACAACCTATCGTCGACGGCTACTCTATCGGGGCGCAATTTGGTGTCATTGACCGAGGAGTCAATCCGGAAACCGGTGAACGAATGGCTGAAGGTATGATTGCCCAAGGAGTAGGGCAGAACGAAAAACCGACAGCAGCCACGGAATTCAAACCGCAAACCGTAGAACGCGACCTATTACAGGACCACGATCGAGTGATATATCTGGGACAGACCACTCCCAAATACCACGGTGGTTTCGGCTTGTCTTTCCGCTACAAAAACTTTGACCTAAGCAGCAACTTCAATTTTGAAGGCGGGCATATTATTCCCAAATTCAATGAACGTCTCTCCTCGCCGAACGGTTCCAAACCATTAAAATTCAGCAAAACAAACGTAAATGCCGATCGTTTGAACCGATGGAGACAAACCGGTGATATCAGCAATTTTGAAAAATACGATTTATACACCTACAAGGCGAATACAGTGCCAATGAATAGCGACTACGAAAAAGGAGATTACCTTAGGTGCCGGAACATCACATTATCCTATCGCCTTTCTAACGAACTATTAAATCGTCTGCCGGTGAAATTAAAACGCGCCGTAGTCAGTTTCCAAGCCGATAATCTTTTCACCCTCACCGGTTATTCAGGTATTGATCCGGAATTGCGAAAAGACTTCGGTTATCCGTTACCCAAGAATTACCGTTTTTCCCTACAAATCGGCTTCTAAACGAATCGTATAAATTTAAAACAAAGAGAAATGAAAAAATATATAATCCTTTTGTTACTGTCCTGCTGGATCGGTTCTTGCAGCAACTACCTTGATCTGAAGCCTAAGAATGTCCTGACTCCCCAAACTCTGGACGATGTCAAGACAATTGCAGCTAAATATTTCGAAGAAATTACTTCCGGAGTCTTCAGAAGATACAGTGTTTTTAATACGGTAGGTGGTATGGCCAACCACGAATTCCATTATATGGATTGTGATATTGAATTTATGGGAATGTTTCCTATGATCGGTGAACTCAACAAACATAAATTCCAATGGATCGACACCGAATTTCAAAAGAACGTCTGGTTTGGTATCTACTCTGCCATCGGTGATTTGAATCTCTCTCTTTACGAGCTGGAACGCGTCGAAGGGGATGACACTGAACGCCGACAATTGAAAGCGGAACTGCTGATGCATCGAGCATTGTTATTTACAAAATTGTTAGAATACTTCACCCCTTATGCACCCAACGAATATGCCAAAGAAATCGACCGCTATGGACTACCATTTTTGTGGGGACCTGAAGATCTAAACGTTAACCTTTATCCTCAAAGAGTTTCACAAAAAGAAACTTTCCGCCTCATCCTCGGAGAAGTTGACAAAATCCAACAATTAAACGTTGAACCGGGTGTATGGAATATGCTCTATAATGAACGGACGCTCCACGGATTATTTGCTGAAATATACTGGTGGAAAGCCGAATCCTGTGCTAAAGAAGCAACTGATTGGGAGAATGCCAGAAAGCACGCCCTCCTTTGCATAGCGGATCATAAACCGGCAAACAATGAAGAAGAATTAGCCGCTCAGTTTGACCCTTTTGTTACCAGCGAACTGACTCCTTTTAAATTAGTATGTGCCAACACCAGTACAGCTTATAGTCAGTTTTTCAGCTTCATTGAAGCTTGGGCCATAGCTGAAGACCTCTACTCATCTTATGCCCCTGAGGATATTCGCCTGGATCAATATTACGCCACAGATTTTTTCGGTACAAAAATATTGAAGAAATTCGATATAGCTGACAAAGCAAAGAAACGAGTGATGACAATGTGGCGGGTAGAAGAAATGTGGATGATCGTTGCCGAATCCTATGCCCGTACAGGCGACAAAGTCACCGCACAACAATACCTAAAAGATTTACAAGACAGACGGGTTACCACTTTTCAAGGGAATACGGGAGATATCCTACAAGATATTCTCTCCGAACGCCGAAGAGAATTTGCCCTTGAAGGCAATCTACGTTGGTTAGATATGAAACGTATGGGTATAAAAATTGACCGAGACACCCCTATTGATAAAGTATTTACATTGGAAAAGAATGATTTCAGATATACGTTTCAGATTCCCGTAGATGGCGAATTAGATGTCAATCCTAATAATTTCCAGAATCCCGGGTGGGACATTGTCAAATTTGATTAAGCCCGTTGCTTATATCCTATGATCATTAACACATTCATTATAATTTGAAAATATATTATGAGAAAAATTATATACACAATCGCTCTATTCTGCCTCTTCTTGGCGGCTTGCGAAAAAAGTGAAGACTTTCATTACAAACAATCAGTCATTGATGCGGAAGCTGTCGACAGTATCCTGTTAAAAGCCAACCACGATATGATGGTCGCTACTCCCCAGAACGCTTTAACTCTTACATTGTCTCTATACACCCGAATCGATAAACCCGATACCACGTTATATTATCATTTATTGAATTCTCGAGTAAAAGAGGGAGGCATCCGCTATTATTACCGTACAACAGCAGGAGAAGAAAAAGAATTTTCAGGAAATTTATTCTATGGATTACCTTCAGTCAGTGGAGAAATAACCCTCTATGCCAAAGTATTCGACCGAAAAAGCAACGAAGTGAAAGTAAATGTGCGAGAAGCAAAAACACCGGATCATTACATCGAACGAGACATACAGGTAATCTTTCACGTTGTTGAATATGGAGGATTAGCCGAAACGGATTACAGCTTGGTCCCGGAGTTTATGCTGAAAAAATTGAAAAAAGCCAACATCGCATTTCGCAAGACTGCCAGCCTTGCCCCCAATGCGACGGACGTGAAATTAAACTTTGTCCCAGCCACAAAAGCACCAAATGGCAGTGTACTTCAATCTCCGGGCTGGGATCTGCTGACCATTTCTGAAAGCACAGTGGAAGAAACCATCGCTGCCGGCAAAACATTTGACTTCAATACTTTCATCACCAAAAAGAAACTGGCGTGGGATTATACCCAATATCTAAATATCTGGATTGTCAGAACCTCGAAAACGATCCCCTCTCCAAGTCCTTGTTTCATCACAGAAACCACGGCAGGGCTGAATGGACTGAAATTAAAAGTCGTCGCACCACCCTACTCGTTCTTACCAACGGATTATGGTATCATACTGGAATACAACCAATTTGTAAAAGAAGACTTAGCTTATTATCTGGGACAATATCTGGGGCTATTACCCACGTCCTATCCTAAAAAGAAAATTCCAGCCGTAGATACAGACTACTGCGAAGACACCTTTATGTATAGCTCTAATGACGATAGGTACGATTTCAAAACCGATCCGAAACGGAATATCACTTATCCATCGGATAATATTATGGATAAAAAATCGACCTCCACAACAATCACATACGATCAACTCAAACGTATCTTACTGATTCTCGAAAACAGTCCAGTCCGTCAAAACTGGCAAGCTAAACAGTAAATTGTATATCAAAAAATAAACCTCAGGGACTTCCAATAGAGTCCCTGAAGTTTATAAAGTCTATACCTTTCATTACACCATCCTACCAATTTTCCCATCATAAGCGATAATTACCCTCTACATACTGAAGCTCCCTATTCATCCCCACAGAAACTGCTTCTTTCTGCCACGCCAACACCTCTTCATCTACTGTATAAACTGCTTCTAAACTATTTCTAAAGTCGCTATAAAGTGCAACGAGAGGCAGCCTATCAACCATTTAAATGTTTTTTATACCTATTTTACCGGATAGATACCGAATTATTAAGAAGGGGATATGACTAAGATTTCTATTATCAACTATTTACATATCAAGAATGATTCAAAGCCCTTCCATTTACGAATTGTTATTTTTCTCCTATCTTTGCAAGCATCGAAAAACACCCAACGTATGAAAATTATTACCTATAATGTAAACGGGATTCGCAGTGCCCTATCGAAAGGCTTTACCGAATGGCTATGCGAGGAACAACCCGACATCGTGTGCTTACAGGAAACAAAAGCACAGCCCGATCAGATACCGACACTCGAATTGGAAGCCTTAGGCTATCGCTCTTATTTCTTCTCCGCACAAAAGAAGGGATACAGTGGAGTGGGCATTCTGACTAAGATCACCCCCGACCTTGTTACCTACGGAATGAATCTCCCGGAATACGACCGCGAAGGTCGCTTCATACGAGCCGACTTTGGCGATCTGTCGATCGTCAGCGTCTACCATCCCTCCGGTACGACAGGCGAGGAAAGACAGGCTTTCAAAATGAAATGGCTGGAAGATTTCCGCCACTATGTGATGGAAATTAGCCAAATACGTACAAAATTAATTCTCTGTGGAGATTATAACATCTGCCATCAAGCGATCGACATTCACGATCCGGTGCGCAATGCCACCAATAGCGGATTCCTGCCTGAAGAAAGAGAATGGATGAGCCTATTCCTTCATTCCGGCTTTACCGATACATTCCGGTATTTTCACCCCGAAGAAGCTCATCACTACACTTGGTGGAGTTTTCGCGCCAATGCCCGCAGTGGCAACAAAGGCTGGCGCATTGATTATTGTATGGCGACTCCGGCTGTCGTCCCCTTCTTGAAAGATGCCTATATTCTTCCGGCTGTGAAACACTCCGACCACTGCCCGGCAGTAGTAGAATTGAAATAAGAAAGGAAGGTTGAAATGTTTCAAATGTGTGTTTTGATTTGTGCGAAAAGTGAATGATTTTTCTAATTTTATTCATAATTTCGCTCGCTCGAAATCATCTTCAAAAATGATGCTGATATTTTAGTGTTTTAAATAGCTTTTTTTCATCAGTCGATGGACTTAAAAACAACAAAAATGAAAACTTCAATTTATCTATTAAAAACAGGATGCCTACTGCTTGCTTTTATGCTTTATTACCCGAATGCTATGCAAGCCAACGATCTGAAAAAACAAGGGAAAGAGAAAGAAAAAACAAAAGGGGAAATGGCTGCTTTCTTTGCGGATTATTTAGCAGGGAAAGAAAAGACTTTCAATGATAACACCCCCCTCGCTCCGGCGGATATCAAGCAAGAACAAAAATCGGTCTGGGAAGCTTGGAAAGATGCAAACAATCATTTTGCGGAACAAAAATTTATTGACCTTGAAAAATTAGAAAACGGGAAGTCGGGAAGCTGGGAACTTCCGGCAAATCTGGAGCCCAACGCAATAATGCCCTACTATATGGGCTATAAAGGCGAAACACTACCCGAAGGAGGATGCCCGTTCTATCTATATATGCACGGATCGGGAGATAAGAATGGGGAATGGGCAACAGGACTCTCTATCTGTAAAAAATTTGACGATGCGCCGTCCATTTATTTCATCCCTCAGATCCCCAATACCGGAAATTATTATCGCTGGTGGCAAAAATCCAAGCAATTTGCGTGGGAAAAAATGCTGCGTCTTGCCCTCGTTTCCGGAAAAATTAATCCGGACAAGGTCTATTTCTTCGGCATATCCGAAGGAGGATACGGCAGTCAACGGCTGGCTTCATTTTATGCCGATTATCTGGCAGGAGCGGGTCCTATGGCAGGAGGAGAACCTCTCAAAAATGCACCGGTTGAAAATTGTAAGAATATAGCCTTCTCTTTGCTGACAGGAGCCAACGATAGAGGCTATTATCGAAATCAATTGACACAATATATACAAGATGAATTTGAAAGACTAAAGAATCTATACCCGAAAGATTTTACGCACCGCATCGAACTAATCCCTGAGCGGGGACACGCTATCGACTACCGCCTCACGACTCCTTGGTTGAAACAATATACCCGTAATCCTTATCCAAAATCTGTCTGCTGGGAGAATTTTGAAATGGACGGTGAGTACCGAAAAGGATTTTACAATCTGGCAGTTAAAGAACGCTCGAATGATAATGGGGAGTCCAGAACTTATTATGAATTAGACATAAAGGGAAATGATATTGCGCTAAAAGTCGATATAGTGACTTATAAAACAACAGAAATTGACCCGAATTGGGGCATAGAGCTGAAATTTGCCAAAAGCTACCAACCGGCAACAAAAGGGAAAGTCGTGATTTATCTTTGCGAAGAATTAGTGAATCTGAATCAACCGATCACCTTAACCGTCAATGGGAAAAAGGCATTTAAAGGTATCGTAAAACCAACGCTCGGACATATTGTGAACAGTTGCGCCACTTTCTTCGATCCCGCAAGACTTTATCCCGCAGCCATAGAGGTTGATATAGCAGATTTGAAATAGCCTCCCGGTATTTTGTGGGAGTAAGAGCCACCTTTCCCTACGGAGTCATCCCTCTCCGTAGGGAGGTGATTTAAATATGGATTGAATAAACAGACAATCCTTGTCCGTGGCAGATCAATCGAGGTAAAAAAATGGCAGTTACTTCCGTAACTGCCTTGTAAAGAGAGCGAAAAACGGGACTCGAACCCGCGACCCTCAGCTTGGGAAGCTGATGCTCTACCGACTGAGCTACTTTCGCATTGTTTTAGTTGCATTCACTTGTGATTGCGAGTACAAATATAGGAAACAATATTTAATGTTCAAATATCTTTTCGTGAAATATACCGGTAAATAACAAAATAGTATTTTAAATTTTAAAAGATGCTTATAATTCTTTGGCATTACTTATTTCGATTAAATTAATTTTATTAATTTTGAAAAGTTTGGATTGTAAAATATGTTACAAAGAAAATATAGCAAAATACGAGAAGAATTACATCGACATCCTGAGTTGTCCGGTGAGGAAATTCATACGGCAACGTTTGTTCAACAATGCGTGAAAGAGGATGAGCATACGTCTGTTTATGCTCACGTCGGAGGTTGTGGTGTCGTGGTTGAATGTTGTTTTTCATCAGATGGTCCTACGCTCCTTTTTCGAGCAGATATGGATGCAGTGGCAGTGGCAGAAAATATTCCGACCGATTATTCTTCTCAAGTGCCCGGCGTTTCTCATAAATGCGGACACGATGGACATACGGCTATTTTATTGGCTTTTGTCGCTTTATTGCAGAAAAATCCCTTAGAAAAAGGACGAATCCTGTTGCTTTTTCAACCATCGGAAGAAAATGGTCAAGGTGCTCAAAATGTACTGAAAGATCCTTTTTTTGAGCGCATCAAGATTGATAAAGTTTATGCATTGCACAATCTTCCGGGATTTCCATTTGCCTCTATCGTTTGCCGAGCAGGTAGTTTTACTTGTTCTGTCGTTAGCTGTATGATCAAAATAATCGGTAAAACAGCGCACGCAGCAGAACCTGAAAATGGAATTTCACCAACACCGGCATTAGTTGAGATTCTACGGATTACGCAAAGTTGGAATGATCCGGATATTGAGTCGGATGATTATTTTCGTTCTACCTTAATTGAATTACATATCGGCGAAGAAGCTTACGGAGTTGCAGCGGGAGAAGGTGTCATCCGTTTGACTTTTCGGGCTGCTACGGAAGTGAAATTGCAACAATATAAAAATAAATTAACCGCATTGGTGGAGAAATTAACCATCGAAACGCAGGGACTGAGATCTTCGTTGGAATGGTTGGAAGCTTTTGCGGCAAATGAAAATGATCCGATGAGTGTCAATGTGATTAAGAATGCCGTAAACAATGAACAGCTCAAGTATATTGAAATGAATCGCCCATTTGCTTGGGGGGAAGATTTTGGATTATTTACACAGCGTTTTAAAGGGGCAATGTTAGGACTTGGAGCGGGGAACATAGCTCCTCTACATTCTCCTGATTATGATTTTCCCAATGGACTAATTGAGGTGGGAGCGAAATTATTTTATAAAATAGCCAAAATAGAAACGGAAAGTTAAATCTATTTATTTATTGCCCGTGTTGTTATTTTAAAATGAGTGAATGACAAATTTGAAATATTATCGTTAGTATTTTATTCATATAGCAATCTCTACAACTATGAAAAGAAGACTATGTTACATTTTAGGATTTTTCTTGTGTTCGCAAACATTTGCACAAACCAAGCCTGAATGGCAGGATGAGGCTGTACCATCGGTGAATAAGGAGTATCCCCGTACTTCATTTATGACGTATGGAAGTATGGAAAGTGCTCAAAAGAAAGTATTTTCTTCTTCTGAATTTTTCCGTACACTTAACGGGAAATGGAAATTTAATTGGGTACCCACTCTCAGTGAACACCCGACAAATTTTTATCAATCCGATTTTAACGATAATGCTTGGAAAGATATAGATGTCCCGGCAAATTGGGAATTAAACGGATATGGAACCGCCATATATACGAATCACGGCTATGAGTTTTGCCCTAAAAACCCACAGCCATTTACTTTACCTGCCGACAATCCTGTTGGAGCTTATCGAAAATTTTTTACTATTCCCGACCATTGGCAGGGACGTGAAATCTTTTTGCATCTGGGAGGTGTAAAGTCCGGCTGTTATGTTTTTGTCAATGGGAAAAAAGTAGGTTACAATGAAGATTCCAAAAATCCGGCAGAATATAATATTACACCTTATTTGCAAGCAGGAAAAAATCTATTAGCTTTGGAAGTTCACCGTTGGTCGACCGGTAGTTATTTAGAATGTCAGGATTTTTGGCGAATCAGTGGAATAGAACGAGAAGTTTATCTTTTTTCACAACCTCAATTGCATATACAAGATTTTACGATCCGGCAAGAACTGGATTCAAGCTATACGAATGGAGTTTTTGGCTTAAATGTGATTCTTAGAAATCGCAACTCACACGAGTCTGCTGCGAGCATCAACTTTCAACTTTCAACAGCAGAAGGTGAAATAGTAGCTTCCGGACAACAGAAAGTCACCTCGCAAGGTTCGCAAGAAGTAGCGTTTTCAGCCATTATACCCAAAGTAGCTCCTTGGACAGCAGAAACTCCTCATTTATATCAATTAATGATCTCTTTGTCGGAGAATGACAAAACAACAGAATATGTCCCTTTCCGAGTCGGTTTCCGGCGATTGGAGATGAAAGGTAATCAGTTCTTAGTAAACGGGAGACCTATTTTAATCAAAGGTGTTAATATTCACGAACACAATGAAAATACAGGCCATATAGTCAGCGAAGCAGATATGCGCAAAGACTTTACTCTGATGAAGCAAAATAATATCAATGCCGTACGTTGCTGCCATTATCCGCAACAGCGTCGTTTTTACGAATTATGTGATGAATATGGCATTTATGTTTGTGATGAAGCGAATATAGAATCTCACGGGATGTATTACAATCTGAAAAAAGGCGGAACTTTGGGCAATAATCCGGCATTCTTGCAAACACATTTGGAACGTACACAAAATATGTATGAAAGAAATAAAAATTATCCATCTATCATTTTCTGGTCGTTAGGCAATGAAGCCGGCAATGGCTATAATTTTTATATGACTTATAATTGGCTAAAGGAGAAGGAATCAATGCGTCCAATTCAATACGAACGAGCTTTATTAGAATGGAATACTGATATTTATTGTCCCCAATATCCGGGAGCTTCCACATTTGGGAATTGGGGTAGTTCACTAACTGATCGACCTTATATTGCCTCTGAGTATGCTCACGCTATGGGGAATAGCACGGGGAATTTGATGGATCAATGGGAAATGATTTATAAATATCCGAATCTTCAAGGTGGTTTTATTTGGGACTGGATAGATCAGGGAATCGCGCAGATAGATGAAAATGGCAGGAAATTTTGGGCTTATGGTGGAGACTTTGGCAAGAATACTCCCTCCGATGGAAATTTTCTTTGTAATGGAATAGTGAATCCTGACCGAACACCACATCCGGCAATGACAGAAGTAAAAAAGGCATATCAATATATCTGGTTTGTACCTGTTGATTTAAAAAATGGTGTCGTCAGGATTGACAATCGCTACGACTTCACGAATACAGACAAATATAATATTACTTACAAATTGTTTGCTAACACAAAACTGTTGAAAAGTGGCGTTTTGAAGGTGGCACTTAAACCGGGAAAATCAACAGAGGTAATGATTCCGGTGGGAAATCTGACTCCTAAAGAGAATACGGAATATTTTGTCAATTTCTATGCAACTCTCAAAGAGAGCGTGCAAGGAATTCCGGCAGGGCACGTGGTGGCAACCGAACAGTTTCGTTTACCTATTGATCCGATTCTCAAAGAATATAAGGAGGGCACTGGTAAATTTAAGATAGAGAACACCTCCGATAAGATTCAAATTATCGGTTCAAAAGTTGCCTTTATTTTTGATAAAGTAAGCGGTATGGTAAATTCATACAAAGTTGCTGGAACAGAGTATATCACTGATCATTTTGGTATACAGCCTAATTTTTGGCGAGGACCAACGGATAATGATTATGGTAGTCAGATGCCAAACAGATTGCAAGTATGGAAGCAAGCGGGGAAGAATTTTAAAATACTTTCCGCGATAACCGGAGAAACGCCACATTATGCCACATTGAATTTGATTTATAATTTGCAGGAAGCAGGGACACAATACAAAGTGAACTATACCATCTATCCTTCAGGTATCGTGAATATTAGCTGTCAATTGTTAGCCAGCACTCAAACAACAGATATTCCCCGCATCGGTATGCGTTTCAGAATTCCTGCGGGAATGAATCAGCTTGAATATTTTGGACGAGGACCGGAAGAAAACTATTGCGATCGGAAAAGCGGTACGCTCGTGGGGCTTTATCGAAGCAGTGCTGAAGCACAATATTATCCTTATGTCCGACCGCAGGAAAACGGTCATAAAACAGATGTCCGTTGGTTTAACCTGACTGATGTTGACGGGAAAGGATTGTTGATTATGGCAAATAAAGACAGAATGGAATTTAACGCGATGCGCAATTCGATTGAAGATTTTGATGGTGAAGAATCGTCACGCGATTACCAGTGGCACAATTTTATTCCGAATGAACCTCATTCTGTTGCCAACGCTCGCAATCAAATGCCTAAACAGACACATATTAATGATATTTCTCCACGTGATTTTGTCGAAGTATGTGTTGACTATCGTATGATGGGACTTGCCGGTGACAATAGTTGGGGGGCACAGCCCTATAAACCTTATAAGTTAAATGCCGGACAGGACTATCATTGGGATTTTACCCTTATTCCCGTCAAGAATAAACAGGAAATCACAGAGAAAAGTAAATACAATTATTTTGGCAGGCACATTGGTGAATAATAAAATTAAAATATGGAATAGTTTTTCTATTATTATTTTTGTGATTCTATTTTTTTGATCTATATTTGCACCGCTTTGGAGAGATGGCAGAGTGGTCGATCGCGGCGGTCTTGAAAACCGTTGAAGTGCGAGCTTCCGGGGGTTCGAATCCCTCTCTCTCCGCAAATAAGGCTGAAAATCAGCAACTTGCATGGGTTGCACCAAAATCTACACCAAAAAGTGGATTTTGGTGTTTTCTTTTTATCCCCATTGACTCCTGTCTCAATTAACTCATAAATCGTTCAAGCTTATCTTTCCATCGCTTCCAATCGGACATTTCTGTTTCAAGTAGTTCAAAAAACGCTTTCGTATGGTCACGATGAACAAGGTGACAGAGCTCGTGGGTGATTACATATTCAATACACGGCTTAGGAGCTTTAATAAGCTCTGTATTAAGAATGATCTTTCCTTTAGGCGTACAACTACCCCAGCGATTACCCATTTCTTGAATATATAACGACGATGGAGCAACTCCGCATTTAGCAAAGCGAGCAATAATAGGCTCAGCAATCTCAGCAAACTTCACTTTTGCCCTTTCACGATACCACTCTTTCATCATCTCCGCAGCTTTTGACTTTGGAGTGCATACAACCTCGAAATATCGCCCTTTGTATTTTGCACTATTTGGTCTCCCTTCTGTTACTCTAAGCATATATTGCTTGCCGAGATAGTAGTGAGATTCCCCGCTAATGTACTGTTTATGGGGTGTCCGCTCGCCGAATGAGCGAAAATATAGCTGTTGTTTCACAATCCAACCAGCACGCCTCAGTAGCTTTTCCTCTATCTTTTCACGAGTTGTGTCAATTGGGGCATTGAGAACGACCTTACCTTCGGGCGTAACGGTAATTCCGAGCGTTTTTCGCTCGGAAAACCGTACGAGGTATGGAATTGTTGTTGTTCCGTATATTATCTCTCCACTCATTACTTAAACCATAATTTAGCTACATCAACACAGCGGTTGATAATCATATCAATATCATCAAAGGTCATCGAAATATCATATTTCTGCTTAACCTCATCAATCAGATAATCTTCAATCTCAATTTTCATTTTACCGATTAATTGCCCCTTGTTTTGCCAATCAACAACCGTCTTCTCGTTGTCAGTAGCATATCGCCTGATGATTGAGTCTATCGTATTGGCTGTCTTTAGTGCTAATGCTTTAAGGTCAAAAGTAGTATCTTTTGCAACGGATTTGTAGACCTCGAAACTCAATCCGAAATATGCACGTGCAGCATTATTATCCTGAATAGAGGCAGGAATGTCGCTATCAGTGTGTGACAATACTTTTTCCATATACTCAGATACTTGACATAGATATTCTATCTCGTCAATACGTCCTTGCTCATAAGCGGCAATTGTCTCTTTGAGCAGTTGCGAGAATTTTTTGTAAAACACAGGGTCAGTGTCCATATTTTCGGTGATATGGCGTGCGGTACGAGAGGCTATTGTGTCGGCTTTAGCTGCTTTGCCTGTGATTTTCTCTACCTCTTCGGCAAATCGTTCTTTGTCGAATATATTTACCAATTCAGTAATAATTTTCACCTCGCCGCTCTCGATGTGGGTGTCTATGAGTTTCTGTATCTGCCCCTCGAATTGTTTGTAATCTACCGTATCAGAATATCGCTCTTGCACAGCACTACGAAGCTTGAGAAACATCGCAAGGTCATTTTTGTATGTATCAATATCCTTTTCAGATGTATTTTTGTGAAATTCAATAGACGAGAGAGCTATTTTAAGAGCACGGGCAAAGGCGGTTAGTTTCTCGTAAAACTCCGCACGAATATCATCGGCACGCAACAATTCGCCATATGCCTCAAGGTCTCGTTTATTGGGTATAGATTTAAAAATATCCCAAAGTTCCGAATGTTTTTGAGGTAGTTTTGAAATCTCCTCGTTAATATCTGTGAATGTGCCTTCGATATCTTCTGCATCGAAATCGGTGTAGATATCCAGAGCCGAGTTTAGTGCGCCAAGTACGCCGTAATAATCTACAATATAGCCAAAATCTTTGTCATCACACACACGATTTACACGTGCAATAGCTTGCAGAAGTGTATGGTCGGTCAGTTTACGGTCAAGATAAAGAACAGTATTTTTCGGTTCGTCAAATCCTGTTAGGAGCTTATCAACAACAATAATTATTTCGGGATTACTACTATTTTTGAATCTGTTGATTATGTTGGTTTCGTAACGTTTTGGCGTACCGTGTTCATCCATCATTCGTCTCCAAAACGCTGTTCCCAGATTTGAAGTATCGCCAAACGCTTCGTCCTCGCCCTCGCGAGTATCAGGTGAAGTGATAAGCACTTCGGACGAAACAATACCTATTTCATTCAGAAACTTTTTGTAGAGTATCGCGATTCGTTTACGTGGAGCAACAAGCTGTGCTTTGAATTTAGAGCCTTGCCAATTCTCTTTGAAGTGCTGCGATATATCCCACGCAATTGCATAGACACGCTGCTCGGACTGGTTAAGTTGGTCGGCACGGCTGAATTTACGTTTCATATCTGCCTTTTGCTCACCCGTCATCCAGCCGCATATCATATCGAAATAGCGATCTATGGTCTCGCTGTGCACAGTTTGAGGCACTAAGCGCCCTTCGTATAGCAACGGTACGACGGCACCATCTTTCACGGCTTGATCTACGGTATAGACCGGCTGAATCACTCCTCCGAATTTAGTGGCAGTGCTCTTCTCCTTCTTCATTAGAGGTGTTCCGGTCATAGCTATGAAGCAGGCGTTGGGCAAAGTTTTGCTCATCTTTACACCCATTTCACCATACTGACTACGGTGTCCTTCATCAATGAGAACAAAGATATTGGGGTCGGTCAACGGTTTTTTGATTCCTTTGACCGCAGTTTCAAACTTATTGATGATGGAAGTGATAACCGCATCGCTTTTGCTCTCCAAAAGTTCTACAAGCTGACTGCCTGTTCGAGCATTTTCGACATAAGTGCCACACTTTTTGAACGTCGAGGTTATTTGTCGGTCGAGGTCTGTGCGGTCAGTCACCAACACTATTTTAGGGTTGACAATAGATTTTTCGAGTATGATAGCTTGTGCCAACATTACCATTGTTAGCGACTTGCCACTGCCTTGTGTGTGCCATATTACACCGCCTCTACGTTTGCCACCCTCAATGCCACGAATCCGCTCCAATGTCTTTTGAACGGCAAAAAACTGCTGGTAACGAGCAACTTTTTTAATGCCGTCATCGAAGAGCGTAAAGCTGTACATCAGTTTCAATAACCTTTCGGGGCGGCAAAGCGAATACAAATATTCGTCCTGCACAGATGAAGTGATGGGAGAAGCGTGCAACTGCTCAAAATGTCCACGCACATACCCAAAACGCTCGCCAAAGAGCTTCGGGTTAATTAGTTTTTCATTAACCTTTTGTAGTAGAGTTTGTTTGTAGGCTTGTTGCTCTTCACTGTTAGCAAATTGTTCTGTCCATTTAGCCCAAAATTTTTCGGGCGTGGCAGTGGTGGCGTAGCTTGCCGACTGTGTAGCGATGGAGAGCAACAGTGCCGAATAGACATAAAGTGAGCGTATGCCGTCCTCTTTCTGATTGCGTAGGTGTTGCGACACGGCTTGCGTTAACGAATCCTTTATGTCGGGACGTTTGCACTCAATCACACAGAGGGGAATGCCATTTACAAATAGCACAATATCGGGACGATAAGTATCGGTCATACCGGTACGACTAACGGCAAACTCTTCGGTAACGTGAAACACATTGTTTTCGAGATTCGCCCAATCTATGTATTGGAGCGTAAAGCTCTTTTTGTCACCGTCAATGCTTTGTTCGAGCGTTTTGCCTGTGGTAAGCAGGTCGTAAACCGACTGAGATGCCGACACAAAGCCCTCATCCATTGGCACGTTGCGCAGCGCCTCAATGCCGTTTGTAATATTTTGCGGAGTGAAAACCGTGTTTCGGGTTGAACTTACCTTTGGGCTGTTTATTAGCTCCAACTGGCTCCGTAAAACAGGTTCGAGCAACACATTTGCTGCGTTACCTTCGCGTAGCTCCAATGTCTCTTTGGGCGAGAGGTATGTATATCCCAACTTTTCCAGCATCATCAACGCCGGAATCTGCGATATATGGTCTTCTAAGAATGATAGGTTCATAACATTGGAGTTTTTACGGTTCTTGTTTCAATCATTAATTGATTTCCTTTGTCTGTTAAAAACCAAAATAAAGCCTTACTGCCACTAGTTGTACTTGCGGACCTAATGTCAAAAAGACCAAGCACCTTGAATTGAACCTTAATTGTTTGAAAGTCTTGAACATCAACGGTAGAGGAGAATTCAGAATAACCAAAGGCTTTAAGAATTATTTTATCTACCAGCCCATCATTTTGTGCTTGAAGGAAAAACGGAGAAATTTTAGCAAACAATTCTCTCCAAGTTATTTCTTCTGACCACTTAATGTCATAAGATGTTCTGTGTGCATATTCTTTCCTAGTGCCATTGATTGTGATTATTTCATCAAGCCCTGCAATAGACTGGATTATCAGTGATTTATTCTTTTCTTGCTCTTGCTCAATATTGGTTTTGTATTGTTTTAATTCCGCCAGCTCTTTGCGCAATTCATTCATCTCATGCAATGATTCGGCATTTGTTTGCAAATTTGCACGAACCCAACCAATAGCGGGATGCGTCTTGATTGTTTTTGTCAGACTCACTGCAATTTTACCGTTTAAATCATCTGTATTACTCCAAAATTGAACTAGCCTGCCTGTTGCAGCTTTATCTCTAAAGGCGATTAATTTAGCTCTTTTGGTTGGATCTATATCAGACTTTTCTACCGTTAATTTGCCTATATCTTCGTGTAAAAATGCAACCACTGGTATCTTTTTAGAAATAGCATAGTCGAACTCCTTTTCTGTGTAGCTTATTCCGTCTGGGCTGATTGAACCATATCTGCCACCAATAATTAATACGTAGTAATCACAATCATCAATTACTTTTTTGATAAATTCAAATTGTTCATCATCATTGGCAGGAAACAATTCCATTCCAGCAGGAATGCAATCAAGCGACATTATTGTTTGCATTACTTTACCTCTTTCTTCTTTTAAGTCGGAATAAGTAGAACTGATAAATACTTGATATCTTTTATCCATATTATTGTAGTCGTTTTTTGCCGGTTAGGAGTTGTTGCATTAGGGCGCGTTTTTGGGTGCGGAGTAGGTCGAGGCGGTGGCGTGCCAAGTCAATCTCCGCATCCACAGTCGATAGCTTTTCGGCTATTGATTTTTGCTCGGCAAGAGGAGGAATATCAATCATCATTGCAAAAAAATCTGTTGGTGTAACATTCAATAAACCGTGAGCTCGCCCTCCTT
>JAVXFZ010000012.1:0-47384 GCA_036657595.1 Odoribacter sp.
CATATTATTGGAACCTAAGCTATTTCAGATTTTTTTGAATCATTTAGGTCTATAAAGTAATCGCTTGCTATAAAAAAATGGTGGCATACACTGGAATATTCCAAGGTATGCCACCATTTTTTATAATCGTACTCTACTTATTCCAAATAAGTGTATCCATATAAGCCTGAGCGATAATTCGATAAGAATTCCCGCCCTTCTTCGGGAGAAATGATTCCTTTCTTGACTGAGGTGGTCACCCATACTTCTACCGTACGTGCCATACGCTTTGGATTGAACTGCACGTATTCTAATACATCCGCTACCGTTTCACCTTCAATGATTTTGTCTATGACATATTCATTTCCCTTTACTTTGATATGTACGGCATTGGTGTCACCAAATAAGTTATGCAGATCTCCTAAAATTTCTTGGTAAGCTCCCACCAAAAAAACACCGAAATAATAAGACTCTTTATTATTTAACTCGTGTACCGGAAGGTGATAAGAAAAACTACGGGTAGAAATAAAATTGTTGATTTTCCCATCTGAATCACAGGTAATATCTTGTATCGTGGCTGATTTTGTTGGCTGCTCATTTAAACGGGCAAGCGGCATAATCGGAAAGACCTGATCAATAGCCCACGAGTCCGGCAGAGATTGAAATAATGAAAAATTACAGAAATATTTATCAGGTAACATTTTCGCTATCTTTTTCAATTCATCCGGCGCGTGCTTGGTTGCATCTGCCATACTGTATACATCGCGTGCCAATGACCAGAATAAACGCTCTACCTGTGCCCGTGTCCGCAAATCAATCAAGCCTAAATTGAAGAAATTCAAGGCATCTTCCCGGCACTGCACAGCATCGTGCCACGTTTCCAACAAACGAGATTGATTTAGGTTTTCCCACAGATCATACAATTCCCGAACTAATTCGTGTGCGTCATCTGATATTTCTTCGTCATCATCAAAAGCAGGCAAACTGGTACTTGCCAATGCTTCAAATACTAATACTGAATGATGGGCAGTCAATGAACGTCCCGATTCGGTAATTATATTCGGCTGCGGCAATTCATTCTTTTCACAAGCATCAACTACCGATGAGACGGCATCATTGACATATTCTTGGATAGAATAGTTCATACTGTTTGAAGTAGCAGAACGAGTTCCATCATAATCTACTCCCAATCCTCCACCAATATCTACAAAATTAATATTATATCCCATCCGCTTTAATTCCACATAGAATTGTGAAGCTTCTTTCAAAGCTGTCTTTATACGACGGATGTTTGTTACCTGACTGCCAATATGAAAATGAATCAATTGAAGACAATCAGCCAATTTATTTTTCTCTAATATTTCCAGTGCTTCTAACAGTTCGCTTGAATTTACACCAAACTTACTGACATCACCTCCTGATTCTTCCCATTTCCCACTTCCTGAGCTGGCTAATTTAATCCGGATACCCAAATTCGGACGTACTCCCATTTTCTTCGCTAAACGGGCGACGGTCTTTAATTCTACCAATTTCTCGACGACTAAGAAGATCCTTTTCCCCATCTTTTGCGCTAACAATGCCAATTCAATATAGCTTTCGTCTTTGTAACCGTTACAGATAAGCATTGCGTCATCGTCTATATCAATAGATAGCACTGCGTGTAACTCAGGTTTTGAGCCAGCTTCCAGACCGATGTTGAATTTATTTCCGTGGCTAACGATTTCCTCCACTACCGGACGCATCTGATTTACCTTTATTGGGTAAATGATGAAATTCTTGGCTTTATAGCCATATTCGGTAGCCGCCGCATCAAAACAATTTGAAATTTTCTCAATACGGTTGTCCAATATGTCAGGAAACCGTAAAAGTACCGGGGCTTCCACATCACGGACTTGTAATTCTTCCATCAATTCTTTTAGGTCAATAGAAGGTCCTTCCGCTTTAGGTGTTACAGCAACGTGCCCTTTTTCGTTAATCGAAAAATAGTTCAGCCCCCAACCGTTTATGTTGTACAGTTCCGCTGAATCGTCAATACTCCATTTTCTCATCTCTGTGTGTTGAAATCGATAATATTAAGTTTTATAAATTTCCGCAAATCTACGCTAATTAATTGAGAATTAAAAGAGATAAAAGATGCATAATCATACGATAATTTCAAGACTTTATTTTTGTCTTATCGCTAACTTATATGCGTATCTGTCATTCCTGCATCTTTTCAATACCCTCTATCCCATTGCGCGATACAAGAAGACGATAACGTTTGTAATCTATATTGTCGTCATAGCGTAACTGAATCAGAAAATTGATGTAATAAATTCGTTCTCCCTCCGTCATTTCATAACCTCCATTTTCAGCCGGTACAGCTAATGAAACTTCCGGATTATCCATTTTATGAATAAATGAAAATACATTGAAACGCACAATGTCGTTCACTCCCGATACATCGTATTGATTGCTTTCGTCAAGGGCTGTCCCATCAATACGCACTAATTTACGATAAAGAATTATTTTTTCTTTTGTATTTCGATTGTCCGCTTCCAATAAATCCGAACGATTACGCATTTCCATTATCGCTTCCGGCACCCGTTCATCTGTAATAAAATCTATTCCTTCTTTTATCCAGCCTAAAAGCGTTTCTTTGATGCTGATTGTCGTTTTATTATCAAAATATTTCTTGGCAAGCCGATGAACAAAATAGTATCTCATCAATTCTTTGATTCGGTCTTTTAACATATAGCTCACCACTAAAGCTACAAATAAAGGCATCGTGAAATTTCCATATTTCTGTTGAAATGAGAATGCTATCGCTGTGGCAAAAATCATAGAAATTCCGGCGGCAGCACTGTAATAAACTTGCTCAGCCATTAATCCGTCTTTTTTCTTACTGGCATCCAAGAATAGATGGCTCTCAGCATATTTTGCCAACAAGCGCATACGAAATACAACACTCCGATTGCGGTCTACACTATTTTTTTCCACTAACTGATAGCCTCGTGTCGTTTTATAAGCAATCCCATCCTTCACCAATTGCATCAACATCTCCTCCATTTGGGTATAGTCCGACAAATATCTATTTTTTAGGGATTCGAGCAAACGATAAATATAGTATTCAAGCTGATTGACAAGAAATTCATCTCCAAAAGCAAAATATATTTCCGCTTCGTGAGGTAAATTCGCCGTTTTGATAAAGGAACACTGTTCTCTGTAACGGTTATTTATTTGAGTAATATTTTCTATAAATCTCGCAATAGTGTGTTTTATCTCATCATTAGGGATGTTATTCGTGATACGATCCGTTTCCCGCCTCAACGCACTTTTTGTAATAGAACAAAACATTTTGATCTGATATTCATAATCAGTCAAATGCTCCCGTGTTGGCTCTACTTCCAATTCTCGAAGTATTCCCTGTAAAAAAATAAACGGTAATGCTTTACCGTCAGTCATTTCATCCAATTCGTAAATCGGAGTGATCAGGCGTATATTAGATTTTACATCGTTGTAAAATTGATTCTTAGTATATGTCGATGGATTTATATCTAAACTATTCGGGATAAATATCCACGTATTCATCATAAAATCGTTCACCGGTAGGTTTTTTTTCACCAAATAACCTATCTTGAACTCTACTGAAAAACGATCGTGAATGCGTACCTGAACATCTATCATATCTGTCCTTTTCTTAGTTAAAATAATAACAAATATAAAGGAAATTTCTGAGACAGAACCCTATCATATCGAAATTCGAAAATATACTCTATCCTGTGATCCACTTTATCCTTTCCTCTCAGGATGTTGATCTTTCCCATAAATATAAAGCAAAGATCCCCCCTTAATCACGTCAATTATTTCACGATTGATCAAAGGCGGTAATGCCGGGCATCCAAGACTTCGTCCAAGTCGCCCTTGTCCTTGAATTACTGAAGGGTCGGAATAGTTTGCTCCGTGAATAACAATCGCCCGTTCACGTGCCTTGTCATTAATACCTTCTTCCAAACCGTCCAAAAAGAGTGAATAACCATTTTTTCCGTAATAACTGTCGCCTGTACGGAAAAAGCCCAAAGAACTTTTGTTTGAACCGGGTTCGTTCGAAAAAAAAACGGCATAATTTTCACCACTCTTTCTACCGTGAGCGACATACGTAGAAAACAATACTTGCTTGTGCTTCATATCTACTACACAAAAGCGTTTTTCAGTAGATGGTTTCGTGAAATCAATCAACACAAACATACCTTTCTCTTCCGCTTTATATTGTTTATATCCTTCTATGCCTTGTTCAAAAGCCGGATAACTAACCGTCTCCGATAATCCCAATTCCTGATATAATTGCCATTTTTCCGACATCATTATTTCTGGTTGACACTGAACACTTTCAATCGCAAACACCCATAAAATTAAAAAATACACTTTCAACATTTTTCTCTCTTAATCAAATACAACAACTAACGCCTTGCCTATCGGCGCCCAATCATAAATAAATTTTGCGTGTGAGGTAGCATTTCTCACACACATATGTGAACGAGGGGTTGTCCCTAACGTTCCGCTATATTCCAACACAACTGAATCAGGATAATTCACCGGGACTCCGTGTAAATAAGCTCCTCCGCAAAAACGACTTGCCCACGGAGCAAATCCTCCCGCCTCTATCGTTCCATCCCGCAAAAAAGGCATCGCCTCTAATTTTCCTCTCACAACAAATACCCCTGCCGGAGTTTCCCGTTTATAGGGCGGTCTTTGCAAACCGGTAGAGATTGGATTCATACTTCGTACCAACCACGATGTATCCCCCTGTTCCATTGTCGCTGAATTTTGATTTGTTCGATCAACAAATATCAATTTCTTGAAATCTTCTACATTCAAACGGTCAACATATCCGGAAGGTACTAACCATTTTCCTCCAAAAGATGCCGGAGTGACTAACAAATAATTCGCCGTATCTTTCAATATGAGTACCAAAGAACCATCTCGCCCATAGCGTTTAGGAATAGCTAAATTATCCCAGTGGTAAAAAGGTACGGATTGATCCCGTTTCACGCCATATATATCTTGAATCGCCCCATACTTGTCTAACTGCCGTTCCATCACCAATGGAGCTAATCCTTTGCGATTTTTATAATTACTTAATGCTCCAAACTCCCTTCCACCTCCCTCAAATATCTGTAATGAATCAATGATATTCGAAATTCGTTTCCATTGAAAACAACGCTCCCCTTTTCCATAGTTGTAAGTATCCCCTAACGTGTGACGATTATATAATAATTCTTTCTCTATTTTCACTCCCTGCACAACAAAAATTAATAACAACAACACAAGTGCTAAAAACAATATTTTTCTCATCATCATCATCCTATTTTAATCTGTCATCCCATTTTAAGATTGCAGAGCTTGTAGACAATGATTTCATACGCTTAAAGTTGTATGTTTGTTTCTCCCTATTTAATTCACGATTGTAAAATTAGCCTATTTCCTTTTAGTTCCGATCTATTTTTCAGTTATTTACGAAAGCTTCACTTTTTGCTATTATTTTTTGATAAAAATCTTTATCTCTCTCCCAATAATATGACAGACATCGGCACAAGTGTTTTTAGAAAGATACATTCAAACTTGTTAGGATCAAGGAATGAAGAAAACGGTTAAATGTATTATAAAACAAAATAGCTTTGGAAAAAGCTAAATGTTTTTTAAATCAATGATGATGTTGTATATTATATTGTCTTTTATGGGAAATGGTGATTTTAGAATGTCGATTGTTATTTTTTTTATTGAGGTAAGCTTATTAATCAGGATTATTATATAAGTTTGTAGCTTATATTTTTTAACAGAAAACGATATATTATGGCACAAGCTCCTTCTATACCAAAGGGAACAAGAGATTACTCACCTGATATTATGGTGAAAAGAAATTATATATTCGATACAATAAAAAACGTTTTTAAATTGTACGGTTATATGCCATTAGAAACTCCGGCAATGGAGAATCTATCAACTTTAATGGGAAAATATGGAGAAGAAGGAGATAAATTATTATTTAAGATACTCAATTCCGGCGATTTTCTCAGCGATATAACCGAAAGCGAGTTATTGGATAAAAATAGTATCAAACTGACCCATAAAATATCTGAAAAAGGATTACGATATGACTTAACGGTACCTTTTGCCCGCTTCGTCGTTCAGCATCAGAATGAGCTGACTTTTCCTTTTAAGCGTTATCAGATACAACCGGTATGGAGGGCTGATCGTCCACAAAAAGGACGCTATCGGGAATTTTACCAGTGTGATGTAGATGTTGTCGGAAGCGATTCTTTGCTAAATGAAGTTGAATTGATTCAAATGGTAGATGAAGTATATCGCCGTTTAAAAATCAATGTTCGCCTCTTACTAAATAACCGAAAAATATTAGCCGGCATTGCAGAAATCATTGGTTATCCAAATCAATTGACCGATATTACGGTAGCCATTGATAAAATGGATAAAATTGGACTTTCCAATGTGAATGCCGAATTACGAGAGAAAGGTATTACAGAAGATGCTATTATCAAATTACAACCTATTTTAGAATTACAGGGAAGTAATGATGAAAAACTGATGAAGCTACGAATTATTTTAAAAGATAGTACCATCGGTTTAAAAGGAATTGAGGAATTAACCTCCGTATTCGATTATATCAAAGAATTAGGTATCCATACTGAAATAAAGTTAGATTTAACTTTAGCACGAGGTCTAAGTTATTATACCGGTGCTATTTTTGAAGTAAAGGCTTTAGATGCTGAAATCGGAAGCATCACAGGAGGAGGACGATATGATGATTTGACAGGTATATTCGGATTAAAGAATATGTCAGGTGTGGGTATCTCCTTTGGAGCCGATCGTATTTTTGATGTAATGAATCAATTGGATTTATTTCCCAAAGACACTACTGCAACAACACAAATCTTATTTGTCAATTTTGGAAATCAAGAAGAAAAATACTGTCTTCCTTTGCTTAAACAATTGCGTGCTAATGGCATCAATGCCGAAATCTATCCAGAAGCAGCAAAAATGAAGAAACAAATGGCTTATGCCGATAAAAAAGGTATTCCTTTTGTAGCTTTGATAGGCGAAAACGAAATGCAAGAAGATGTTATCACCCTAAAAAATATGATTACAGGCGAACAATGTAACATTACGACAAGCGAACTTACCAAGAGAATAACAGACAAATAAATACAATCAAACTCGAAAAGAATTGAATTATGCAAATAGATAGAAAAGAACATCGTCCCCTGAAAAGTCACGGATTTGATTCCAGATGCCCGTGAAGAATGTCAAAAGTAAAAAACAACCTATCGCAACCATTCATCAATGTTGCTTATATTCATTTTAAAATCTTATATTTAAATTATTATGGTACACTATATTTCTCCAGCACCTCTTACATTTGAGGTCATCGACAATATTTTAAAAAATCACTATACATTAGCACTTTCAGAAGAAAGCAAAAAGTTAATTAATGACTGTAAAGCTTATCTGGATCATAAAATCGAAACATCCGCAAAACCATTATACGGAATAACAACAGGCTTCGGCTCACTTTGTAAAATCAGTATTTCAAAAGAAGATCTCAGTCAATTGCAAGCCAATCTTGTAATGTCACACGCTTGTAGCCTTGGAGATCCCATTCATCAAGATATTATTCGTTTAATGTTGCTATTGAAAGCCCACGCTCTCTCTATGGGGAAATCCGGTGTTCAGCAAGCAACCGTTGAGCGCATCATTGATATGTTCAACAATAATGTTCTCCCGGTTGTACGTGAACTGGGATCACTGGGAGCTTCCGGTGATTTGGCACCTTTAGCTAATCTTTTTTTACCACTTATCAACGAAGGGGAAGTATGGTACAAAGGCAAAATCTGTGATGCCAAAGAAATTAATGCCAAATTCGGCTGGGGAGCTATCTCCTTGGGGGCTAAAGAAGGACTTGCTCTACTAAACGGTACACAATTTATGAGTTCACACGCTGTATTTGCTCTTCTGAAGGCATTCAAAATTGCTAAATACGCAGATATTATTGGCGCGCTTTCACTGGAAGCCTACGATGGCCGTATTGATCCGTTCTTACCTCAGATTCAGGCAGCCCGTCCTCATCCGGGACAGATCGAAACAGCCCGAAATATTCGTACCCTTTTAGCTGGTTCTGAATTTCAGAAAAAAGAGAAAACACACGTTCAAGATCCCTACTCTTTCCGCTGTATACCTCAAGTACACGGAGCTTGTAAAGATAGTATTATGTATGTCGCTTCTGTCGTAGAAAGAGAAATTAACTCAGTCACCGACAACCCAACTATTTTTATGGAAGATGATTTAATTATTTCGGGGGGAAATTTCCACGGTGAACCTTTGGCATTAGTACTTGACTTTTTGAGTATTGCAATAGCAGAGCTCGGTAGTATTTCAGAACGCCGTACTTACCGTTTGATTTCAGGCGATCGTGGTAACATACCTGAATTTTTGGTTGCCAATCCCGGTCTTAATTCCGGTTTTATGATCCCACAATATGCAGCAGCAGCTATTGTTAGTAAAAACAAACAATTATGTACACCGTGTTCTGTCGATTCTATCCCTTCCTCTAATGAACAGGAAGATCACGTCAGTATGGGAGGAAATGCTGCAACCAAGACTGTTAAGGTCGCCGAAAATGTAGAAAAGATTCTTGCTATTGAGTTGATGAATGCAGCTCAGGCTATTGATATGCAACGTCCGACTAAGACTTCTCCTTATTTGGAAGAATTCTTGAAAGAATTCCGTACCGTTGTTTCATTCAATGGATTAGACAGAGTAATGTATAAAGATATCAATGCAGCGACAGATTTCCTTTGCTATGGAGATTTCGCCAATTTTGAATAAATAAGTCATTGATCTTATAATGCTTTTATTCTAAATTCGAAAGGGAATTATTGGATTTATAAAATATAGCATTTACAATAAATGTTTCGCAGGATTTACAGATGAAGAACAATAATGTAAATCCTGCAAACATTAAATTATTTCTTCTGATATTGATGGTCATTATCATTCAGGGCAGCTAATTTAATCAGCCCTTCAATATTCTGCAATAGGTAAATTTTGATAATAGAAGAACTTTTCTCCTATACTGCTTAGATTTACTGATTTACCAAAATATTGTATTCGCAGAGCAAAAAAAAGTTCATTCCTTTGCAGAAAGAATATAAAAACCTATATTTGCACCATTCAAAACGATGGTCTAGTAGCTCAGCTGGATAGAGCAACGGCCTTCTAAGCCGTAGGTCGTGGGTTCGAATCCCGCCTGGATCACTAACGAATCTAATAAAACCTTTAACTTCAATCAGTTAGAGGTTTTATTTTTAAGATTACATACAACTTAAAAAAGGAATACCGGGGCTGTCTAACAACAAAAATAAACCTTCTGAGAATCGCGTATTTGAAAACTTTCTCAGAAAGGAGTCCGAATAAAAAAGAGGCTGCCCATTGTTGTTAGACAGCCTTGTTTTACTTCAAAAATTAATTTTCTATTTCCCATCCTATAGCTTTGCCCAGAGATTTATTCTAATTATTAAGCCGTCTCTATTTAATGAAAATGGATTTACATCCTTTTCCAAATAGCTATTTGGATTTCATAGACATTTTCCATAGCCGGATAATCACCTTTGTAGCGTTCTGTCAAGTCTTGGATAAAGTAATACCTTTTAAGAACCATATCGCCACCTATTGATTTAGTCCCATCAAAATACATTGCAACGTAGAATTTGATACTCTCTTTCTCCGTTTTCATTGTAATACGATACAAAGACCTCACATTTTGATCATTTACAATAATCGTTGTATCTATGGATTCTTGCTCAAAACTATATTCTTTATAATCAACAGCACTACCGGATTTCTGTGAATATAAACGGACAGAACCTTTGGTATCCTCTTTGTTTGTATAGGTAAACTCATATCTTTCTACAGGAGGTAATGATTTTACTTTATTTTCCAATTCAGTCTTTTCACCAACTGTCATATTATTGCCTTCCACAACACAAGTTTTAGATGCAATAACGTAGTTCTGCTGATGATAACGAACTTCGACAGTTAAATCATATTGATTGCCGGAATTATCTTTTATCGCAACAATTGCGGAGCCCAATGAAATAGGTTTAAATTGTATCGTTTTTCCATTATAGTCCACATTAATAATCTCTTTATTAAGATTATTCACGGTATAATGCCCATCACCACCCTTAATATACAAAGGAGTAGTAGCTTCAATAAATGGAGTTATCGAATAATGGCGCGACTCATTATCGAATATTATATTATTTTCATACGAAAGAAGAATCGGTGCATTATTATTTTCATTATCTTTATTGCAACTTACAATTAAAATAAAGGATGCAAGCATAAATAAGCTACTCAACATCGTAGAGATTTTTTTTGTTTTCATTGTTTTTATATTGATTCCTTTATATTTTAAGATATTTTTCTACATTAAATGACAAATGCGCTGAATATCAGCGCATTTTCACAACGAGTCGAGATGACTGGACTTGAACCAGCGGCCTCCACGTCCCGAACGTGGCGCGCTACCAACTGCGCTACATCTCGTTTGCGGTTGCAAATGTAATAAAAGTATCAAGAAAATATACTATATTTGTTGAAAAATTTTCAACGACAACTCAACAACAATGGATTCTATCAGACAAAATAAAGTTTCAAAGCTGATTCAAAGAGATTTAAGCGGTATGTTTCAGCACGAATGCAAGGCATTCACAGAAGGGGCTATGCTCTCTATCACAACGGTAAGAGTGAGTCCTGACCTTTCTTATGCAAAAATATATGTCAGTATTTTTCCATCCGAGCGAGCGGAAGCTGTAATGAAAACCATTGAGGAAAAAAACAAAAGCATCCGCTATATACTCGGACAAAAAGTCGGCAAACAAATGCGTATCATTCCGGAATTACGATTTTTCATTGATGACAGCTTAGACTACATCGACAAAATCGACGAGCTTTTGAAATAATATGGAAAATTAAAAATCATACCTACGAATTAATATGCATCTGTCACTCTTTATTGCACAACGTTACCTGTTCTCTAAAAAGAAACAGAATGCCATTAATATTATATCTGCCATCAGCATCATTGGTGTCACAATTGGTACTACGGCATTAATTGTTATACTGTCTATATTCAACGGCATTGATCTTATCTTGCAAAAAAGTACAGATAGTTTCACGCCGGACATTGTCATTTCACCCATAAGCGGAAAATTCACAAATTTTGACTCAACAATTTATCGTTTCTTCCGTCAGCATCCCACTATTGCGTATCACAACAATATCATCGAAGAAAAAGCATTGGTGAAATACGGCGACAAACTATCGCCCGTGACCGTGAAAGGTGTAGAATCCGATTATGCTGAAAACACTCATTTCACAGAGAATATTGTAGAAGGAGAATTTCAATTAAAATCGGGCGATCATTATAAATCAGTAGTCGGCTATGGTGTTGCCGCTGAATTAGGCATAGGGTTAAACTTCCTCACACCCCTGATTTTCTATTATCCGGACAAAGAATCGGGTACATCTGTTCCCAGCCTCCATACAGAATACCTTTATCCCTCTGCTTTTTTCTCCTCACAACAGGAGATTGATGGACAGTATGTACTCACTGATCTTGCTTTTGCTCAACAACTTTTTGGTGTAGACGACAAAATTTCAAAAATCGAAATCAAACTCATCCACGAATCGTTCATTCCGGAAATAAAAAAAGAACTAAAAGCCCAAAACGGTGAAAAATACCGTATTGAAGACAAATTTGAATTAAACAAAGCATTCTATGCAATGATGAAATCTGAAAAGCTGGCAGTATTCCTGATCTTGCTTTTTATTCTACTCATTGCATCTTTCAACATCATCGGTTCCATTTCTATGCTAATCTTAGATAAAAAAGAAGACCTTAGTATTTACAAAGCAATGGGTATGACCAATAAAAACCTCATCTCTATTTTCAAAACAGAAGGAAATCTAATCACCTTAGCGGGAGCTACATTCGGTCTAATACTGGGAACGGTCATTTGTCTATTACAAGAAAAATACGGATTCATCACCTTGGGAGATGGTAGCTATATTATTTCCGCTTACCCGGTAAAGATTGTCATCAACGATATTCTACTGATTATCGCGACGGTCCTTTTAATCGGATACACCGCTTCTTATTTCCCCGTAAAATATTTAGTCAATAAATTGACACGATAAATAAAAGATAAAATATGAAAGCTTTTATAACAGGACTTCTTCTATTATTTGTGACCATCGGATTTGCTCAAGAAAAAGAGGTAAAGGCTATTATTGAAACCAACTTGGGAAATATGACGGTAAAATTATACAATGATACACCCAAACACCGGGATTATTTTATTCGTCTCGCCAAAGAAGGACGATATGACGGTACGTTATTTTATCGGGTGATTCAGAATTTTGTAATACAAGGCGGCTCTTCCGACAGTAAAAACGCCATCAAAGGACAAACAATCGGTTACGGCAAACCGCTGGTTATTGATTCAGAAATAAAGCCCGAACACTACCACAAAAAAGGGGCTCTTGCCGCACCCCGCCAACCCGATCGGGTGAATTTCTTCAAAGAATCCGACATTTCACAATTTTATATTGTACAAGGACGGAAATATCCACCCAAAGAATTAGATCTTTTAGAAAAGCAAACAAACATTCCGATTCGAAAAGCCATTCAAAAAAAATATTACACACCGGAGAAAAAAGCACAATTAGACACGCTCCGCAAACAGAAAAAAATAACAGAATTTCGGGAAATCGCCAACAAAATAAAACAAGATATAGCATTTGAATGGAACGCCAACACCGACAAACTCTATATGTCCGAAGATAAAAAAGAAGCATATATCCATCAGGGAGGCGTACACCATTTAGACAAAGAATATACTGTATTCGGAGAAGTGATAGACGGTTTTGATGTCATTGATAAAATAGCTTCACTCACAACCGATGGCAACGACCGTCCCCAAATTGACGTTAAAATAAAAGTCCGGATTTTGAACCCATAAATGATGAAAACCATAAACACAAATAGCAACACGTCCGGAATATTGATCGGGGTAAACATATTTTGGGCTGTCATCATCTTCCTTCTCTGCACTATGCCACAGGAAGATATTCCAAATCCTCATCTGAACATCCCTCATTTAGACAAAATCGTACATTTGGGAATGTTCTTTATTATGGCTTTATTATTAAAGCATTTATTGAAAATTAAAACAAACCTATCTATAAAAAACATTTTCGTTATTACCCTATTGGGAACTTGCATTTATGGAGGAATAATCGAACTATTACAACATTATTTTTTCAATAGAGGGGGCGATCTACTTGATTTAACAGCCGATCTGTTCGGTGGCATCTTCGGCTATCTTGCCTACTCGCCAATCAAACGGCTCATCTTTCACCAATGAAAATAAAACGAAGACAACAGAATTTCCCTTTTCCTATTTTCAATTTTCAATTAATTAAAGTAGCTTTGTAACCTTGATAATCAAAAGCATTGACAATGTTAGACCAGATTAACTTACTAATATCAGAAATTGAAAGCTTTACAGCCACAACACCCGAAGAGGTTGAACAATTCAGAATCAAACACCTAAGTAAAAAAGGAACGATCGCTGTTTTGTTTGATGGCTTTAAAAACGTACCGGTTGAACAGAAAAAGGAAATCGGGAAAGCATTGAATGAGTTAAAAACTGCTGCTCTCAACAAAGTAAACGAGTTGAAGGACAATCTCTGCAGTTCAGATACAGGTAAAACAGGTATTGACCTCACCTTGCCCGGCGATCTGCTGAAAAGCGGTTCACGTCATCCTTTGGCTATTGTTAAAAACGAAATCCTCGCCATCTTCAATAAATTAGGATTCACTATCTCAGAAGGTCCGGAAATAGAAGACGACTGGCACAATTTCTCCGCACTAAATTTCCCGGAAGAACATCCGGCACGTGATATGCAGGACACTTTTTTCATCGAAAAAAATCCGGATATTGTATTACACACTCACACCTCTTCCGTGCAAGTACGTGATATGGAGACACACAAACTGCCGATCCGCTTAGTAACACCGGGACGTGTATTCCGAAATGAGGCAATCTCAGCCCGGGCACATTGCATTTTTCATCAAATTGAAGCTTTATATATTGATGAAAATGTATCATTTGCTGACCTAAAACAAACGCTGACCTATTTTGCCAAAGAGCTATTCGGTGCGGACACTCAGATCCGTCTTCGTCCTTCTTATTTCCCGTTTACAGAACCATCTGCAGAGATGGACGTATCGTGTTCCCTCTGCCACGGCGAAGGGTGCAACGTATGTAAAGGATCCGGCTGGTTGGAAATACTGGGATGCGGTATGATTGATCCGAATGTTCTTGAACTAAACGGCATTGACAAAGATAAATATACCGGCTTTGCGTTGGGTATGGGTATCGAACGCATCAGTATGCTCAAATACGGCATCAAAGATCTACGTCTGTTTTTTGAAAACGACATCCGTTTCTTAGAACAATTCACGACGGCAGGCATATAAAACAAGGATTCTTTGTTATCACTAAAACGCCCTACCTCAACAAGAGATAGGGCGTTTTAGTGATAACAAATCCCCTTTACAAAGCAATTTCTTTTCCGATTAATTGATAGCCCTTTTCATTCGGATGCAATCCGTCAAGAAAGAACGATTCATTGATCCGACCGTCGCTCTGAAGCAAGAGAACACTCACATCCGCATATTTATAAGCGTTTTGACGAGCCATTTCCTCTATCTTTTGATTGATACCTTTCACCCATTCCTCTTGTCCTCTGCGAGGCAAGATACCCATCACTTTAATAGAAGCTTTAGGTTGACGTTCGCGAATGGCAGCAAGCAGAAAACGAAGACCTTCCACTATTTCCTCATCGCTATTCAATCCCATATTATTTGTTCCGATCATCAAAACCACTTTTTGAGCGTCATATCCATCCAATTCTCCGTGATAAACACGCCAAAGGACATTTTCTATCCGATCCCATCCATATCCGAGATTATAATATCCTTCCGGACGCATAAACCGCTCCCAACTTTTCGGTCCATTTTGCCGAGGTGCAAGTGGCTCCCCTCCCCAATAATTTGTAATGGAATTTCCAAGAATGACTGATTTAGAGGGCGTTTGTTGATGATGAGCCAAAATCTCACAATGACGGGCTCGCCACTCATACGTGTCCGGTTCGCGGCGTTGTGTCACCGGGCGAGTAGTCGAAAAATTACCTACGGGAAGTTTTAGTATTTCCCGCACCTTTTTTTCAACAACGGTGGCTTGTTGCACCATCCCAAAATCGGAAGGATGCACATAATCTACCCACGCATCAGAAGGAAAATTCAATTCTTCCTGCGAAAGATAATAAAGATCCTTCACACCTTCCGTCTTCAAGGCTTCATATCCTCTCCGAGATGCCCGATTTAAACGAGTATACGAATCATATTGTCCGCTATTTGTCAAAGCGTTGCTATACCCGGCGTGTTCAATCAACAAAATGGGAGCCGTCCGTGTCGCCCGTATTTGCTTCACGGCAGCCACCACCAGATCGGTGACCTTCTGTTCATTCTCCGCAGGCAAATTAGGCAAACAATCCAAAATGTACAAACAGGCATCCGTTTCGCTCACATAATTCAACATCTCTTTTTCCAATTTTCCATTACCGGAAAACCCCAAATTCATCAGCGGGCAATCAAGCGAACGTTGTAAAATACTACTCCAAGCCATTGCCGGACGCGATGCACAAGCTCCCTGCGCAATAGATGTTCCATAAAGTACAATCGGTCGCTCCAACGACTGTGGTATAAAAGTCAACTCCGCATTTTCCAATACCCCTATCTCCATCCACTTTACACTATTATACAAAGGAAGATAAAGACGATATTCAAATCCCCGATGATGGTACCTATCTTTCCCCAAATTAGAAAAACTGTATTGAATGGTGTCGCCAAAAGAATAAAAACCGGAACAAAGACTCCACCGACCGTCACTATTTATACTGTATAGGTCAATTCCCGACACTCCCGTTGAAGGCATGTGTGGCATATCAAATGCCCCCTCAACAACATAGCGTATCTTCAACTGAGGGGAAGAGCTATAAAAATGAATCGCTAATCCGGCAGAATGACGGGATAAATCCCAAAGTGGCTGTCGAACAGATTGTTTTGCCCGATCCGGCAAACGGACATACTGATACCCAATCTCACCGCTCCATCCTTGATTTTGTATGACAGGAAAACCCACTTCCATCGGATTGATCCATTTCACTTGTGCTACGGTGGATAAGCAGAGCAAACAAAAAAGAAAAATGCTTATCATTCTTTTCATACAGCTACCATTTTATGCGATTGTCAAACAGTCCCTCCTGCTTTCCCTTATTTTAAAATATCCATCAATTTATCCAATTTCGGAGCCATAATGATTTCTGTACGCCGATTATGGGCGCGCCCTTCAGCAGTATCATTACTATCCATCGGCATATACTCAGCACGTCCGGAAGGAACGATTTGTAAAGGATTTACGCCATAATCTGCTGTCAAAATACGCACAACAGAGGTAGCACGCACAACACTCAAATCCCAATTATCCTTAAATTGCACCGTTTTGATCGGTTTATTATCCGTATGTCCTTCAATAAACACATCAATATCATTTTGCTTCTTCAACACTTCCGCCAATTTCCCCAAAGCCTCTTTCCCCTGTTTATTCACTTGCGCGCTTCCGGATTCAAACAACAGCTTATCGGACATTGCCACATACACCTTCCCCCCTTTCTGCGTAACTGTCAATTCATCACTACTGAAACCCAACAATGCATCTTTCACACTGCTCAATAAAGTGGCAACCTTCTCATTTTGAGAATTAATTTCCGTTTGCAATTGATTGATCGTCGCTTCCCGCTCTGCCAACTTAGACATCTTATCTGTCAAAAGCATCGTTAATTTTTCCTGTTCCGACAAATTAGAAAATAAAGATTCCCGATACTCACGAATCGTACCCCCCATTCGGGCTGTATCGCCTTCCAAACCGCCAACTTGTTTCCTCAATCCAACATTATCCTCCTTCTCTTTAGCCAAATCTTTATTCAATCCCCTCTCGCGACTAAGCGCAGACAGTCGACCGTTTTCTGCCATCATAAACTTATTTTTAGACACACACGAAGTGACGATCACCATCATACACAGTACAAAAATAATTTTTCTCATATTCCTATATTTAAATGAATTTTAATTACATCCCTATTCCATATTCTATAAAATAGTCACATATTTTATGCCATTAAGATGCGAATTTAGTAAATATTCGTAATTTTGTAAGCAATAAAATTCAACAATAATGATGCGCCATTTCTTTTTAACCATATTTTGTATCGTCGAATTAACACAATCGTGTGTTGCCGTTACCCTATCAGAAGGCGATCAGCAGATTTTGCGCTCTTTTTGGAAATATGCAGCCGACCACCAACTCACGCAATTACCCGTGAATGAAAAGATCCCAATAGTTGCCTGTTTTTTCATAGGAACACCTTATAAAAGCAATACACTCTTTGTCACAAAGGAAAATCTACCTGTCATCAACCTTCGTGAATTAGACTGTGTCACTTTCGTTGAAAACGTATTAGCACTTAGTTTTTTGGACACATACAACGACCAATCAATTGAAACTTTTATCAAAAACATCACCCGTTTGAGATACAGAAACGGTGAAATCATAGATTACACTTCCCGTCTACACTACTCTTCGGATTGGTTATATGAAATGCAAAAACAACACCTACTCACAGATGTAACCTCCTTGTGCGGAGGCATCCTCCATCCGATGCAAATTGATTATATGTCGAAAAATTATACCCGCTATCCGGTTCTCACAAAAGACAAGTCTTTACTCAAAAAAATCAAAACCATTGAAGCAACCATCAATCAAAGAACATACTACTACATCCCCAAAGATCAGATTACAGCTTCCTGCAATCAGATTAAAAACGGAGACATCCTCTTAATCACAACAAACATCAAGGGATTAGACACCTCCCATTTAGGCTTCGCGTGGAAAGACAAAGGAAAAACCTACTTACTACACGCTTCAAGTGATGGAAAAAAAGTAATGATTTCCGACCTCCCACTTCAAGAATATATGGAAGGCATCAAAAACCAAAACGGTATGATGGTAGCAAGAAAAATATAAAAAGAATATTGGCATAGGAATTGTTAAAGAATAAATATAATTAACTAAAAAAACGTAAATACAATGAAAACAATTTTAACTGTAATAATAGCCGTGAGCTTAGCTGTAATGCTGAATAGTTGTGGAACTCGTAAAATTGCACGGGTAAATACAAACGAAGTCATCGACCTCAGCGGACGATGGAATGACACAGATTCCCGATTGGTATCCGAAGCAATGGCAGACGATGTATTAGGTGCCCGCTGGATTCCCGTATATGAAAGTCAACACGACAATGTACGCCCCATCATTGTGGTTGGAAACATCACAAACAAAAGTCACGAACATATCAACGCTGAAACATTCATCAAAGACATAGAAAAAGCCATCATTAAGAACGGCAGTGCCCGTTTGGTACAGGTAGGAGAAAAACGTCAAGAACTGCGCACAGAACGCGACGAACAGAATCAAGGATACACGGCACCCGAAACCGCTAAAAAGTGGGGATTAGAACTGGGGGCTGATTTTATGCTTCAAGGAACCATCAACAGCATTCTCGACAGCTATAAAAAAGAACAAGTGATTTATTATCAAATCAACCTTGAACTCACAAATCTTCAAACCAATGAAGTAGTTTGGATGGGTGATAAAAAAATCAAAAAACAAGTCAGCAAACGGGTATTTTAATCAAATACCCGTCTGAAAATCATTCCACCAATTATTCCACCAATCTATTTAATATGACATTTCGCCTTTTCATTTGCCTTTTAGGATGCACGCTATTGACAAGTTGTGCCTCGTGGTATCAACGCACGCTGGCTTTTCAAACAGCTGTCCAAAAAGGCGAATTTGAACAGGCGGAAAAAATATTACAAAAAGACAAAAAACAGGCTAAAAATAAAAATAAAATCCTGTACTATCTAAATCAAGGATATGTGGAATTTATGTTAGGCAATGCAGAAAAAAGCAATCAGGCGCTTGAAACAGCTGAAAAACTAACGGAAGATCAAGACAAAAACATATTGACCGAAGCGGCAGTCCTCATTTCTAATCCCGAAATTCGTCCCTATAAACCGGAAGATTTTGAAGTGATTATGATTAACTTCTACAAAGCCTTAAACTATCTCCAGATGAACAATATGGAAGACGCGCTGGTTGAAGTTCGCAAAATCAATATTCATCTTCACCAACTCAATGATAAATATCCCGACCACAAAAACCGTTATCAGCAAGACGCTTTCGCCCAATTACTGATGGGACTCATCTACGATGCCGCCGGAGATATGAACAATGCCTTCATTGCTTACCGAAATTCTTACGACATCTACCAAGGAGATTACCTGAAAAATTTCAACATCGCAGCACCGGAGCAATTAAAAAAGGATTTATTGCGAACCGCTTCACTGTGTGGATTTCGTTCGGAACTACGTGAATACGAAAAAACATTTGGATTCCAATATGTCCCCGAATCCCCCTCTTCCAACGGTCAATTAGTATTATTCTGGCTCAACGGATTCGGACCTATTAAAACCGAATGGGGACTTACGTTTACCAAAATTCAAAAAGGAGATGGAGCCATTGTTTTCCATAATAAAGAATTAGGATTAGCTTTCCCTTTTTTCTGGAATGCCGAATCCAGCGAAAGCGACCGCAATTCTTTGTCTAATGTCAATGTCGTTCGGGTAGTTTTTCCTAAATACACCGAACGTCCCCTCACCTATAACAAGGGAGCATTAAAATACGACCATAAAACATATTCACTGCAAATAGCAGAAGACATCAATCAAATTGCTTCCAAAACATTACACGACCGAATGGTGAGAGAACTATCCAACTCCTTACTCCGTGTTGCCGTAAAGCAAGGATTACGTTATGCCGCCTCCAAAGAAAATGAATGGTTAGGACTTGCCGTAGGGCTCACCAACGCCTTCACTGAAAAAGCCGACACACGTAATTGGCAAACACTCCCTGCTTCTATATCTTACAGTCGTGTGCCCCTCGCATCACCGGAAAATCAAATTGAATTAAACTTCACAGGATCTAAGGGCGCAAAAGACACTCAGCAACTGACAATTCCTGCAAACAATAAAAGCACTCGCTTCTTTGTTTATAGCACTTTATAAAAATCAAACACATCAAAATACCCGAAAGGATTTCTTGTTCAAAGAACCTTTCGGGCATTTAAAAATTTCAGAGCTACCTCTTTTATTTCACAAAATGCTTGTAAAACAAAGGAATCGTCAGAATACCATTGAAGAATTGTTCCAACGGGAAATTCTCATTGGGTGAATGAATCGCATCCGATCCAAGACCAAAGCCCATCAAAATAGATTTCACACCCAACACCTCTTCAAAGGTCGCAATGATCGGAATACTACCACCCGAACGTACCGGAATAGGCATTTGACCATATACCTCCTCGTATGCCTTCTCTGCCGCTTTATATGCCGGCAAATCAATCGGACAAACGTATGACGGTCCGCCGTGTAGATAATTCACCTTTATGCTCACATACTCAGGAGCGATGGATTCAAAGTACTCTTTAAATAATTTAGCAATCTTATCGTGTTTTTGATTAGGAACCAAACGGCAACTGATTTTAGCGTGAGCCACAGAAGGCAATACAGTCTTAGCCCCCTCACCGGTATATCCTCCCCAAATACCACAAACATCAAATGTCGGACGAATACCTGTCCGCTCATTCGTTGTATATCCTTCTTCGCCGTGCACCGCCTTTATGCCAAGAGATTTTTCATAAGCCTTCACATCAAAAGGTGCTTTTGCCATCTTAGCCCGTTCCTCCGCACTCACCTCTAATACATCATCATAAAATCCGGGAATCGTAATATGTCCTTTACTATCCAACATATCAGCTATCATCTTGCAAAGCACATTCACCGGATTAGCCACAGCACCGCCAAACAATCCGGAATGCAAATCAGCATTAGGACCCGTCATCTCCACATCCCAATAAGCCAATCCACGCAAGCCTGTCGTGATAGACGGCACGTGAGGAGCAATCATACTGGTATCCGACACCAAAATCACATCCGCTTTCAACATCTCCTTATGATCGCGACAGAATTTCGGAAGACTGGGAGAACCAATCTCTTCCTCTCCCTCAATCATAAATTTGATGTTACACTTCAAATTACCGGTTTTGACCATATATTCAAAAGCCTTTGCGTGCATAAACGACTGTCCCTTATCATCATCAGCTCCCCGAGCCCATATTTTTCCATCTTTCACCACCGGCTCAAAAGGATTGGTATTCCAAAGATCCAACGGATCCACAGGCATCACATCCATGTGTCCGTAAACCAATACAGTAGGCAATGACGCGTCAATTATCTTTTCACCATAAGCAACCGGATGTCCTTCCGTCTCAAAAACCTCTGCCTTATCAGCCCCGGCAGACAATAAAATAGATTTCCATTTCTCAGCACATTTATACATATCCTGCTTATGCTCAGAAGAAGAAGAAATAGAAGGGATACGAATCAACTCAAATAATTCGTTCAAAAAACGCTCTTTGTTCTTTTCAATGTATGACTTAATTGTTTCCATAAAATTGGGTTAAAAATTGAAAATACATAATCATAAAATCTTTACAAACGGTATAAAGGTAAGTCTTTAAATCAAAAGTTAAAAGTTAAAAGTTGAGAACGAAAAGTTAAAGACTTTACCAAGCTCCACAAGACTTCAGAAACTCCTCTTTCAACAACTTTTACGCGAAACGAAAATAATTTTCAATTTTCAACCTTTCTTTTCCAATTAATTATTATACTTTTGTCAGAGAAAATAACTCACAGAGGAGTTAAGTGGTGATAGATACTTTCAACGTTTACAGTGTCTTTTATACATAAATATTTGAAACGACGAAATTATGTCAAGTCTTTCCGAAGTTAAAATTTTTACCGGAGAAAACAGCCGATACATTGCTGAGAAAATCAGCAATTCAATAGGTCTGCCTCTTGGTCAGAAAACTTTATTACATTTCAGTGACGGAGAATTTGCAACGTCTTACGATGAAACAGTTCGTGGTGATCACGTTTTTATCGTACAGTCGACCTTTCCGCCCAGTGATAACCTTATGGAGTTATTAATGATGATCGATGCGGCAAAACGTGCTTCCGCCTACAAGGTGATCGCCGTGATCCCGTATTTCGGTTTTGCCCGTCAAGACCGCAAAGACCGTCCACGTGTTGCCATTGGAGCCAAATTGGTTGCCAACCTACTGCACGCTGCCGGCGTTGACCGCATTATGACAATGGATCTCCACGCTGACCAAATACAAGGATTCTTTGATATTCCGGTCGATCATTTATACGGCTCCAGCGTATTGGCTCCGTACATCCGTTCCCTGAAACTGGAAAATCTGGCCATCGCCTCTCCTGACATTGGTGGTTCAAAACGTGCCAACTCGTGGGCAAAGTTCTTTGATTCAGGCTTAGTGATCTGTCACAAGACCCGTGAAAGACCCAACGAAGTTTCCGATATGAAAGTAATCGGAGATGTCGAAGGCAAGAACCTGGTCATCATTGACGACATGATCGACACCGCCGGAACCATTTGCAAAGCTGCCGACATCCTGAAAGGAAAAGGAGCTGCAAGCGTACGGGCAGTAGCCACTCACGCCGTACTCTCCGGAAAAGCCTATGAAAATATTGAAAATTCAGCATTAGATGAAATTGTATTCACTGATTCTATTCCTTTACAAAAACAATCAGCGAAAATTAAAGTCATCTCTATTGCCGATATGTTTGCCGAAACCATTCGAAACGTAGTGGAACACCGCTCTATCAGCGATCATTTCATTATGTAAAAATAACAAATCGTCTCTTTACAAAGTCACAGAGTATAACAGGAAAAAAATATTCTTGCTTATTCTGTGACTTTTTGCCTTTCCCTCCAAATCCATTGACTCGTTGATTGCTTTTACAAGCTCCTTAAAATAAACTGTTTGAAACGCTCAAATACCATCACAACCATTTGACGTTACTTAATACTATCTCTTATGACTCCTGACGAAATCAAAGAATTTCTGAAATTCCAAGTGAATGAAATCACCGAACATCATATTTATAAGCGTCTGGCTGCTTTACAAACAAAAGAGCACAACAGACAAGTATTGACAGAATTATCAAATGAAGAAATGGGGCATTACCAAATGTTGAATAAATATACCGGTCAAATGCCTTCACCCAACCATCGCCGCATCCGATTTTATACCTTCATCGCCCGGATTTTCGGATTAACATTCAGCATCAAACTGATGGAAAAAGGAGAAGTGATGGCTCAAAACGCTTATCGCCAACACGATCATTTAGCCGATTTGCAGAAAATAGCACAAGATGAAGAAGCCCACGAAATCAAACTAATTGAACTGCTGGACGAAGAAGGCTTAAATTATATGGGATCGGTTGTTTTAGGACTCAACGATGCCTTAGTAGAATTTACCGGAGCATTAGCCGGCTACACCTTTGCTCTGCAAAATGCCAAATTAGTCGCTCTCACCGGAGCCATTACCGGCATCGCAGCAGCCCTATCTATGGCTGCCTCCGAATATTTATCTACACGCACTGAAAAAGACATTCATAAAAATGCACTAAAAGCAGCGTTCTATACAGGCACCGCCTATGTCATCACTGTCGCCACCTTGATCTTACCATTCGTCCTACTGTCGAATGTATACGCAGGATTAGCCCTCTGTCTACTGGGAGCTTTGGTCATCATCGCGATATTCAATTACTACTATTCCGTCGTGAAAACCGAAAGTTTCAAACGACGTTTCACAGAAATGGCCATTATCAGCACCAGCATCGCCGCTATCAGTTTCTTCATCGGCTACGCTCTACGTATGCTAACGGGAATCGAATTATAAGCTACTATTTGACAGGATATACCCAAGCACCTCTTCCACCGGATTCTGATACAATCCTGTTCAAAGCTGCTTGTGCTTCCAAACGAGTTTCATAGCCGTTATAAGTCACCATACTCATCCGATAAAAAGGAAATATTTGAGCATCGTATCCTTTACCTATCAATTCCGTTTGCAAACGATCAGCGTTAGCTTTAACCTCAAAACATCCCGCTACAATAAAATATTTTGCCTGCTTCTCCACCTGTCTCTGTTCCACAGGCTGTTGCACCTCCGCCTCTACAGGCGATGCTTCAATCATTTCAACTTTCTGAGAAGTTAATTTTTCTTGCTTTAGATTTTTGTCCTTACACGAAGATAGCCCGCCTAACAATAGCAATACCCATAAAATAACGATCGGTTTCATAGTTTCATAATTTATTATTTATTCCTATTACGCTTTATCAGGGATAAAGATAGAATTATAATACTATTTTAACAAATAAATTGTAAATTAATCACAAAATAAATAAATATTCAATCTCCTCTCCACTTTAACTTAACGATTCCTCCCCACTATCGCTCACTCAAATCAAGTGTCAGCATAAAATAAAATCGTATTTAAGTCGTGATAAATTCATTGATGAGCGAATTTGATATGACTTTGATATGACTTTGATCCGAATTTAACACGAATTTGAGTATGCGTTAAAGTAGCGAGAAGAAGGCGATATTTTAGAGAATAGAGTGCTTTCTATTTAAGCAATACGTTTTTGGCGTATTAGGAAAAGACCCAAAAAGCAAAGCAGACCATTCAGTAATAATATTTCAAAGCCAAAGCAGTAGCCCCACAGCAATTGTTCAGAGAAAATATTAATCAGATAGGAAAGCAGGGGTGAAAGTACACATATCAAAGGCAGGTAGTTGATCTTCACTTCATATTTAGTGGCAATACCAAATGCGAATAGTCCTAAAAGAGGTCCATACGTATAGCCGACAGCTTTTAAAACGGCATTTACAACACTCGTGCTATTAAATTCTCTATACAAAATGACCACAACACACATCAACAATGAAAAAGCCAAATGTACGATCATTCGCCTGTGCTTCTGACTCGGATCTTTGGGATCCATTTTCAAAAAATCTATACTGAACGAAGTGGTCAAAGAGGTTAACGACGAATCGACCGATGAATAAGCGGCAGCGGTGATGCCCAACAAAAAGAAGAAACCGGCGACAATACCAAAGTAATTCATTGATAAAAAGGCAAAAACATCGTCTGTTTTCTGCGGCAAAGTGATCCCCTTTTGGGCGGCAAAAATATATAAAAGAGCCCCTAAAGATAAAAACAATAGATTTGCGATCAAGAACAGAAAGGAGAAGGAGAACATATTGATCCGGCAATCTTTCAATGTCTTGCACGTCAGACTTTTCTGCATCATATTTTGATCCAATCCGTTGATGGCTACGGTGATTGCGATACCGGCTAATAATTGCTTGAATACATTGTGTCCGGAACGCCAATCAAAATCTACAATCGTAGAAAATGGACTGCTGTGAATAGCCCCTACCATTGCTTTGAAATCAAATTGTAATGCCCTACAAATGACGATAATCGTCAGTATGACGGACGTCAGCATAAACAGTGTTTGAAGGGTATCGGTCCAAACAATCGTCTTAATCCCCGCCCGAAAAGTGTAGACCCATACCAATAAAAGAGTAATAAATACGGTTGCTACAAAAGGAATGCCCACGGCATCGAAAAAAGCCAATTGTAAGATGGCAACTACCAGAAAAAGACGGAAAGATGCTCCGATTAATTGCGAAAGGATGAAGAAAAAAGAACCGGTCAGCCGTGCTTTCTCGCCAAAACGGGTGCCCAACCAAGAGTAGATGGACACTAAATTCAATTTATAAAATAATGGCAGCAATACCACCGCTATCACTATATATCCGATACAATTCCCCAAGACGAGCGGAAGGTACGTCCAATTGCTAACCCCCACTTCTCCGGGAATTGAAATAAAGGTGACCCCTGAAATGGAGGTCCCTATCATACCGAATGCCACCAAATACCAAGGTGAAGTCCGATTTGCCGTAAAAAAGGTTTCACTATTTGATTTTCGAGAGGTAAAGTAACTCACCAAAATTAATAATCCGAAATAGGAAACAAGAATCAATAAGACTACGCTCGTTGTCATTACACACCAATTTACATTCTACACTGCCGCACGAAATTATAAAAATATTATACATATTTGTGAATCTACTCTAAAAAAATGCAATATGTTTAAAATCATTCCCGACTTTTGAATCAACTCATTCATTACAGCTATCTCTACGAGATTTCTATCCTTCACGACAAACTGAGGAGTCATTATTCAAATTATCAATTAAATATGTAAATTTGCACGGTGATAGCAGAATAAATACACGGCATAAAATCTACAAACTATATTATTATGGAATACAATTTCAAAGAAGTTGAGCAAAAATGGCAAAGCTATTGGAAAGAAAATCAGACATATAAAGTTGACGTCGATCCGTCAAAGCCCAAATATTATGTGTTGGATATGTTCCCTTATCCTTCGGGTGCAGGATTGCACGTAGGGCACCCGCTGGGATATATTGCCTCAGATATTTATTCCCGATATAAAAAATTGAAAGGTTTTAATGTGTTGCATCCGATGGGTTTTGACGCTTATGGGCTGCCGGCAGAACAATATGCGATTCAAACAGGTCAGCATCCGGCGATTACTACGGAAAAGAATATTGCCCGTTATCGTGAACAATTGGATAAAATCGGCTTTTCTTTTGATTGGGATCGGGAGGTGAGAACTTGCAATCCCCATTATTATAAATGGACACAATGGGCTTTTATCCAGATGTTCAATCACTGGTTTAATAAGTGTACACAAAAAGCAGAGCCTATTGCAAAGTTGGTGGCTATATTTGAAAAAGAAGGCAATCAGGCGGTGAATGCCGCCAGTTCTGTTTGTCCGATTTTCACTGCCACAGAGTGGAAAACGATGAGCGAGAAAGAGCAATTGACGATGTTATTGAATTATCGAATTGCTTATTTAGCGGATACGATGGTCAATTGGTGTCCGCAGTTAGGGACTGTTTTAGCAAATGACGAGGTGAAGGAAGGATTGTCGGTCAGAGGCGGGTATCCGGTTGTTCAAAAAAATATGCGCCAATGGTCTTTGAGGGTATCGGCATACGCTCAACGGATGCTCGACGGCTTGGAGTCATTGGAATGGTCGGAGTCATTGAAAGATGTGCAACGCAATTGGATCGGACGTTCACAGGGGGCAGATGTTATTTTTGACGTAAAAGATTCTACTATTCAATTGAAGATATTCACCACCCGTCCCGATACGATCCACGGGGTTAGCTTTATGGTGTTGGCTCCGGAAAGTGATTACGTGAAAGAATTGACCACGCCGGAACAGGCAAAAACAGTGGCTGATTATTTGGATTATGTGACTAAACGGACAGAACGTGAACGCCAAAGTGAGGTGAAAACCGTGACCGGAGTTTTCAGCGGTTCTTATGCCATCAATCCGTTTACGCAGGAAGCCATTCCGGTATGGATCAGCGAATATGTACTCGCCGGTTACGGCACGGGGGCTATTATGGCTGTTCCTGCCCACGATAGCCGAGACTATGCCTTTGCACGGAAATTCAATTTACCGATTGTTCCGGTGATTGATAATGGACAAGGGTGTGATTTGAGCGAAAATTCTTACGATGCCAAAGAGGGCAAAATGATCAATAGCGGCATTATTAACGGACTGGATGTAAAAGAGGCTATTAAAGTGATCGCCGAAGAGATTGAACGACGCGGAATCGGTAAAAGCAAAATCAATTACCGTTTGCGTGATGCTATTTTTAGCCGCCAACGGTATTGGGGAGAGCCTTTCCCGGTGTATTACAAGGATGATATGCCTTATCTGATGGATGAATCCAATCTGCCGTTAGAATTGCCGGAGATTGATAAGTATTTACCAACGGAAACAGGTGAACCTCCTTTGGGACGGGCAAAGAATTGGAAAACGCCGGCAGGCGACCCGATTGAATTGAATACGATGCCGGGATTTGCCGGTTCGTCAGCTTATTATTTACGTTATATGGACCCGCACAATGATAAGGCTTTAGTCAGTCACGAAGCGAACGATTATTGGCGGAATGTAGATTTATATATGGGCGGGGCGGAACACGCCACCGGGCATTTGGTTTATTCCCGTTTTTGGAATATGTTCTTATATGATTTAGGGGTGGTCTGCGAAACAGAGCCTTTTAAAAAACTGATTAATCAGGGAATGATTCAAGGGCGTTCCAGTTTTGTTTATCGAATTGTCGGTACGAATAAGTTTGTTTCTGCCGGACTGAAAAATCAATATGAAACGACTGAAATCCACGTGGATGTAAATATTGTTCGGAATGATGTTCTTGATACGGATGCCTTCCGCCATTGGATGCCGGATTATGTCAATGCCGAATTTATATTAGAGGACGGAAAGTATGTTTGCGGATCGGCAGTCGAGAAGATGTCGAAATCAATGTTTAATGTCGTGAATCCTGACGTTATTATTGAAGAATTTGGTGCTGATACGCTACGATTGTATGAAATGTTTTTGGGACCATTGGAAGCGCATAAACCTTGGGACACTCAGGGCATTGACGGTGTGTATAAATTTTTACGTAAATTCTGGCGTTTATTCCGGAAGGGTGAGGATTTTTACGTGAGTGAGGATGTTCCGACAAGGGAAGAATGGAAGGTTCTGCATAAGACACTGAAGAAAATTGAATTTGACATTGAGAATTTTTCGTTCAATACTTCTATCCCTGCATTTATGATTTGTACCAATGAGTTAAGTACGCTGAAATGTAATAAAAAGGCGATTTTAGAACCGTTGGTTATTGCTATCGCTTCTTATGCTCCTCATATTGCCGAAGAATTATGGCACGAATTGGGACATAGCGATAGTGTGACTACTGCTACTTTCCCACAATGGGAAGAGAAATATCTGACAGAGGATGCTTTTGAATATCCGGTGTCTTTTAACGGGAAGGTACGCTTTAAATTGGCGATGCCACTGACTGCAACCAATGCCGAAATAGAATCAGCCGTAAAGGCTTCTCCGGATGCTGTAAAATGGCTGGAGGGCAAAGAGATTCGAAAGATGATTATTGTACCGAAAAAGATTGTGAATATTGTGATTTGAAGTAGATAGATAGCTATTCCATCAAAAGTCCGCAACGATAGAGGTTTTATACTACGTTTGCGGACTTTTGATTTTCGACAAGACACAAAAAGTCAGTCGTTGTTGTTTTGAGCAGTCGGCACAATAAAAAGTACACAGTACGTACCAATTCCTCCTAATATCAGTAGCAGGATACGCACGTATAAGTCTTCCAGTATGCAGAATGCCGAAATCATAATCATTGTCCACATACAAGCGATGGAAATGAATTTGGACAAATAACTTACCCCTTCGCGTGCTTGGTAGCGACGAATATATTTTCCCAAGTATTTGGAACGGTGAAGGTAGGTATGCATCCGCTTTGAACTTTTGTAAAACAACCAAGAACTCAGCAAAAGAAAAGGCGTAGTGGGCAATCCGGGGACAAAGATCCCGACAATCCCCAAAATCAAAGCAATTGTCCCTATCAGGATGAATATAATTTTACGCAACATATTTTACGAATGATGATGAGCTTTAATCAATCTATGGAGGCTAACTCGTATCAGTCTGCTTCGCTAAAAATATTTTTTACCGCTTCGTGGTAGGCATTCACTTTATTCGCTTTTTTAATTTTCTTCAGCAATTTATGATCTGTTTCAGGAAGGAAATATTCCCACAATGATCTCATCTTAGTCAAGAGCTGTGAATCACCCTGAAGTACCTCCGCATAGGCTTTAAAAAGTTCTTGATGGAAAGCAAAATAGAGCGACATACGTGTTTCATCCGAAAAAGTTTCATTTTCTTTGAACTCTTTCCCCAGTAAAGGCGAAGACAATAATCCTCTCCCCAACGAAACTCCTCTGAGCTGAGGGAATTTTTTCAATATTATCTCTATCTCTTCCCTTGTGTGTAAATCCCCATTGTAGAAAAGTGGGTGACGACAAAGTTCGTAAAATCGGGCAAAAGCCTCCGGATCTGTTTCTCCTTTGTACTGTTGTTTTCCGGTACGTGTATGAATCGTTATGTGATCAAGACGAAGGTCATTCAGTATGTCGCTTAAATTTAGGCATTCGCCCGCATCCAACCATCCTAATCTCATTTTTACTGAAAAACGAATGTCGGGAAATTCATTTAATGTTTCCAGCACTTCTTTTACGCGATCGGGGTAAGGTAACATCCCGGCTCCTTTGCGTTTTCCGGCAATTAATGGGAAAGAACAGCCTAAATTAATATCAATCGCTTTGTAACCTTTCTCTTGAACAGCAGAAGTCAATAAACGAAATTCTTCGGGCGAACCGGGCAAAATCTGAGGAATCAGAATATCTACCGTATTTAAGTCGGGTTTTATATCGCGCAAATCACGGTAACGAATATCCCCTCTTTCAACGCGAATAAAGGGCGTATAATAAGCATCTACCCCACCGAAGTACTTTGCAAAAGCATTCCGGAAAATAGGGTCTGTATAGCCTTGTAAAGGGGCAAAATGCAATTCATAAGTATTGGGTTCCATCATTTTTTTTATAATTATGGCTCAAAGGTAACATCAAAGAAAGGGAAAAACGAAAAATGAAAAGTGAAATTACAATAATTCTTTCGTATGATCATTTCCATTTTTCGTAATAGGAATGTGCTTCTAAATCATTTTCAATAGGATCCGGAAGTTGGGGAAAAAAATCTATTTTCGTCAAATTTTCAACCGAATCAACCGAAACAACATAATCGGATAAAGGTTGTTGGCTTTTTTCATTTGGAAGTAGAAAGCCTATCATTTGCTGATGAGCAGGTGAGTAAATTATTTTATAATAAAAACCGGGAACAGTTATTTTATTTTTTCCAATTGTTCCTTTCAACTTTTTGAAAACCGGACCGGTGACGATGTATAATTGTTCCCTCATCCCCCATTTACGCACCTGTTCTTCCAGTGATTTCCAAATACCTCGATTAAAAGCAGGAAGTTGAGGTGAGATATTCGACATATAAAATGTTTCACTCATTGCCTCAGAAGATTGTGTCATATCTCCTGCCGGGCAAAGATGTCCGCGATCATATCCGCTCTTTGTGTAATCAGATGGCTTCGCTGAACCGGAGGTGATCATTTTATCCGCTCTAAAGTTATTTGTCCGCTCTGTTGCCGTTTTCGTGGCTCTTAATTTTAAAGAGTAATATACCCAATTTGCCTGTTTATACCGGTCGTTAAAACTGAGTATATAATATTTATGGCGAATCATTTCACCTCCACTTGCCGGAATGTATTCTATCTTCGTGCCCTCCATCAAGTGAGTGATGGTGGTATTTGTAGTTGTGACGGAGGAGTTTGTAGCTGAACACTCTGTGGATGTAAGATATTTATAAAATATTCCACTTGTCAGTATTGTGATGATGCTGACAAACAATAATTTCCTAAAATTTCTATGGTGTTTAGTCCGATTCATTGCATCGTATGTTATAATTTTTCTTGTACAAAAACAACCCCGAACAGTTTTGTCCGGGGTAATGTTCTGTATTTAATTTTTGCAGTTTATTTTTGCATATCTTTCCCCTGTTCCTCAATGGCTTTTTTCATTGTTACGTCATTGATATAAAAAATAGGGTAGAAGCCATTATCATCCAATGTATGACGTCCTATAAATGCCTTAATATTCATATCCAATATGGAATGTGATTCGCGAATGCCTTTCTCGTCGCGTTTTAAACCTCGCTTCGCTGTGTAGTTAGCCATTTCTTCCACTAAATTAAATTGTTTCAAGTAGTGAAGTAGTTGCTTGTAATCTTTTATCTCTTTCATCTCATTCCGATGACGATCCATAAAATCAAAGGTGTATTCATATAAGTATTGGTTTTTACGACTTACATCTACCAAATATTTAGAAAATCCCAAGGTGTCTTCCGGAACAAATATATCAGGCATAATTCCACCTCCTCCATACACGGTACGCCCACCGACAGTTTGAAATTTCAGCTTTTCATCAAAATGGATGCTGTCTTTTTGTGCAAATTCACCGTGCAGCAAGCGTTGATAGATATCATTGTAATATTTTTCTTTCCCCTCATCATAAGGTTTCTGAATGGAACGACCAGAGGGCGTGTAGTAACGGGCAACGGTTAAACGCAGAGCAGAACCATCAGCAAGAACTCGTTGTTCTTGTACCAAGCCTTTGCCAAATGAACGACGACCGATGATGTTACCCCGATCGTTGTCTTGAATCGCTCCCGCAAAGATTTCACTGGCAGATGCACTAAATTCATTGATTAATACGGTCATCGGGAGGTGTTGATATTTTCCTTTCCCATTTGAATTATAATCAATCCGAGGGGATGCTTTCCCTTGTGTGTAGAGAATTAATTTACCTTCCGGCAGAAATTCATTGATCATCCGGATGGCTATCGGCAGTATGCCTCCTTCATTTTCCCTCAGGTCTATGATCAATCTACGCATTCCTTTTGTTTGTAAATCAGCTAAGGATTCCACAAATTCATCGTAGGTGTTCATTCCAAAAGTTTTCACTTTGATAAATCCGGTTGTATCGTTCAGCATATACGCAATGTCAACACTTTTAATCGGAATACTTCCACGTGTCACTTTTTTTAAGAAAGGTTTTGCAACACCTCGCCGAACAAGTGTTAATGCCACTTCAGTCCCAATCTCTCCCCGCATCATTTTCATTATTCGGTCTGTGTCTAATTTTCTCCCCGCAACAATGGAATCCCCCACTTTAACAATGCGATCGCCGTCTTGTAATCCGGCAGCCTCTGAGGGTCCACCCGGTACAATTTTTACAACCGTCACCGTATCCAAGTATTTGTAAAACTGAACTCCGATGCCTCCAAAATTACCCACCATATCTTCATTGACCCGCTGCATATCTTTAGCCGGAATGTATACGGTATGCGGATCAAGATCTTTTAATATTTGTGGAATGGCATTTTCCTCTATTTCCTTGATGTTGACAGAGTCGACATACGAAAAATTAATCATATTCAAGATCGCATCCAGCTTGCTCCCCTGTGTCGGCATATAGGTTTCCTGTCCCGCTGTAATGGTTGTCTTTCGATTAAAAAAAGAATTAATGACCATCCCCAATACGATCGCCAATACCATGATTAGCGGTAGAATAATTACTTTCAGTTTGTTGTTGTACATATTATTAGTCTAATAAGAAATCAAATCTCTACCAGCTCAACCTTGATACCGGCTTTTTTCAATAATTCAATACCATCATAACAGCGATACATTTCAGAATAAACCACCCGCATAATGCCGGCTTGAATAATCAGTTTGGCACATTCAATACAAGGAGAAGCTGTCACGTATAAAGTTCCTCCTTCACTGCTGTTACTCGATTTTGCCACTTTTGTAATCGCATTTGCCTCTGCGTGTAGCACGTAAGGTTTGGTTCGATCGTTTTCATCTTCGCACAAATTTTCAAATCCGGAAGGTGTTCCGTTGTAACCATCGGATATAATAGATTTGTCTTTTACAATTAAAGCCCCTACTTGCCTGCGCTTGCAATATGAATTTTCAGACCATATCCGCGCCATTTTTAAATAGCGTTCATCTAATAATCTTTGTTTTGAAGTTTCTTCCATTTTATGGATAAATTAACGAATAACGATTGAAAATCAATGACATTTGAGATGTTTATTTAATATGTTTATTTTTTACGACCTCCTATATAGTCGATCATTTCATAGAAACGTACTTTTCGTTCTTCAGGTAGATGGATCTCTTCAAGTGCCTTATAACTTTTTTCAAGATAAGTGTCTACCTTTGCCATTACAACATCTTTTATGCCAATGCGGTTATAAATTTCAGTCACTTCTTTTATTTTTTCTACCGGATTAAATTTTTCTTTTGTCAACCAGCTTTGCAATAAAGCTTTATCCTCCGCTCCTGCAAGTTCTAAAGCTTTGATTAAAAGGTAGGTCTTTTTATTGCATAGAATATCTCCCCCTATTTTTTTACCAAATTCTTCTACATCCCCATAGACATCCAAATAATCATCCTGTAATTGAAATACCAAGCCTAAGTATCCCCCAAAATCATAAAGAGCTTTGTATTCCTGCTCAGGTGCTCCTGCTATCAAAGCACCGTGACGCATACTGCCGGCAATTAATACAGAGGTTTTCAAATAAATCATTTGAATGTATTCTTCTTCCGTCACGTCATCACGGGTCTCAAATTCCATATCGTATTGCTGCCCTTTACACACATCCATCGCTACTTGGTTGAATCCATCAATGACTCGCCGCAGATAGATGTCTTCACACGTTTCAACATATTTATAAGCCGTAATGGCTGCCGCATCACCACTCAAGATCGCTACATTGTTATTCCATTTTTTATGTACGGTCTGCCGCCCCCGTCGTAATTCTGCATCATCCATTACATCGTCGTGCAACAAGGTGTAATTATGAAAAATCTCAATGCCAATAGCCGATTTTAGTGCTTTTTCAAGATGGTCTTGATAAAGATTGTATGCCATCAATGCCAATACCGGACGGAGTCGCTTACCGCCGTCTTCCATTATATACTGGATGGGTTCAAACAAGGAGTAAGGCTCTTCTACGTATTCTTGCTTATCTAATTCTGCTTTAATAATGTCCCTGAGTTGCTCAATTGTATACATACTTTGTTTGTTTTGAATTTGGAAGGGGCTAAATTAAGAAAAGAAGCGGTATATTCATCAGAAAGCCCCGAATTTTTAACTAAATTCCAAAAACAAGAAAGCTATTGTCCGACAATAGCGAACAATAGCTTTATATGAAGTTAGGTATCTAACCTTTATTATTTACAATTTTCAAGTATCTGACGGGTAATTGTTCCGGTAATATCCAGGTCCTCACCAAATCCAACTTTTCTTTTGTTGAAACGTTTTTCTATTTCATTGATGGTTTCATCTCCTATTTGCGCATCGCTTAAACGAACCGGTAATCCTAAACTACGGAAAAAATCTTCTGTTTTTTCGATTGCCTGCTCTGCCCGTTCACCTTCCGAACCTTTCGTGATCCCCCAAATGCGTTCGCCGTATTGTATCAGTTTTGCTTGTTTTTTCTCTCTCAATGTACGCAACAATCCGGGTAAAACAATTGTCAAAGTAGCTCCGTGCGTCAGACCGTGCAATGCGGTTAATTCGTGACCGATCATATGGGTAGCCCAATCTTGCCGAACTCCCATCGCAATAAAACCATTCAACCCCATTGTCGCACAGAGCATAAACTCCGACATCCATTCATAATGGTCCTGTTTCTTGAGTATTTTTGGCGCAATCTCTACTAAAGTATGAAGAATCCCTTCTGCCCATCTGTCCATCAGGCAAGATTGATTGGGAGTTGTCATATATTGTTCCATCACGTGTACAAAGGTATCAGCAATACCACAAGCCACTTGATAGACAGGCAAGGTGAATGTTACTGTCGGATCCAAAATGGAAAATAACGGATAGTTGGAATGAAAAGCATATTTTTCCAAAGTTTCTCTCCGTGAGATGACAGCCCCATTGTTCATTTCTGAACCGGTAGCCGGCAAGGTAAGTACCGTACCCATCGGCAATGTTTCTTTTACTATTCCTTTTAATACCAGTTCCCAAGCATCGCCTTCATAGAGTAATCCGGCTGCTATTAACTTTGTGCCATCAATCACTGATCCACCTCCAACAGCCAATAAGAAGTCGACCCGATTTTCTTTTCCCAACTGAATTGCTTTCCGAACGGTTTCAACAGAAGGATTGGACTCTATCCCCCAAAATTCGGTCACTTCATATCCTTTCAGTGCCGCTTTGACTTGTTCATAGACTCCATTTTTCTTGACACTTCCACCGCCGAATGTTATCATCACTCGTTTACCTGCCGGTATTTCCTTTTCCAACCGAGCAATCATTCCTTTCCCGAAAATTAATCGAGTAGGATTCTGAAATATAAAGTTTTCCATATTTTTTTGATTTGTAATTTACTGTATTTGACTACTTTTTATAGATTCAATTAGGTTAAAAAACAAGTGTCCTATTTTAAGATGCTAAAAAAAATTCTTTAAAGGAATTTACAAAAACAATGAATCAGTCCATCGACTTATTCTACAAAAGTAAGATAATTATTTTACATCAGTATGCGTCAAGGCTTAAAATTCAGTATGCCTAATGAAAAGAAAAGAAGATCAGAAAGAAAAAGCGAAACGAATCGTTCAAAAACGGAATGTTGTTGAATATCCTATTGTATTATTGAGTATTGTTTCAAGTTAAAAAGAAAAAAGAATCAAATGACTCCGATTCTTTTTTTTGAGTGACCGAGCCGGGAATCGAACCCGAATCTAAAGTTTAGGAAACTTCCGTTCTATCCATTGAACTACTCAGCCGACTTGTGCGAACAAAAGTACTAAATTTATTGAAAACTGAAAATTAAGTTCATCGACTTTTTTTACTGCTTTTATAAATTTCACGAAAGGATGAACTTCAGATTTTAAATGACCACAATGATCCTTTGAGATCACTTTATCTAAAATTCCTTTATTTTATCCTGAAAGATTATTCAGATTTTATACCTTTGTTTTGAAGGTTTATTAGAATACTTTTTCCTATAAATCCGTTGATTTAGAAAATATTATAAGCTTTTTTTTAAAATAAATAATAAACGAATGAAAGTAATTATCCAACGTGTACTCCGTGCAAACGTATCAATCAATGGCGAATTATATTCTTCTATCGGCGAAGGTATGATGATATTGGTCGGTATTCAGGCAGATGATACAAACGAAGATATTGAATGGCTAACAGGCAAGATCTGTCATCTACGAATTTTTGATGATGAAGCCGGTGTGATGAATCGCTCTATCCAAGAAATCAAAGGAGATGTTTTAGCGGTCAGCCAATTTACATTGATGGCACGTGTAAAGAAAGGCAATCGCCCCTCTTATATTGATGCAGCTTGTCCGGAAATTTCAATTCCTCTTTATGAAAAATTTGTGCAATCATTGAGCGAAGAAATGAAAAAAGATGTCAAAACAGGCATATTCGGTGCGGATATGAAAGTTGAGTTGATTAATAATGGACCGGTAACTATCCTTATTGATTCTAAAAATCGGATATAAATGGAAATAGAAGAATTACAACAAAAAGTAGATGTTTGGATCAAAAAATATGGTGTCAGATATTTTAATGAACTCACCAATATGACTATCTTGATGGAGGAAGTCGGAGAATTGGCACGAGTGATGGCACGAAAATATGGGGAACAATCATTTAAAGAAGGCGAAAAAGAGAATTTAGCAGACGAAATGGCTGATGTATTGTGGGTACTTACCTGTTTAGCTAATCAGACAGGTGTGAATCTAACACAAGCAATAGAGGAGAATTTTGCAAAAAAAACTACAAGAGATGTGAAAAGGCACAAAAACAATCCCAAAATACAAGAGCTTTGACATATTCTTGTTAAATTTGCCAATTCTACCTATTTTATAGTCGGAAAGTTTTTAATGATTTCAAAATATGAACTTTTCGACACAAGATTTTTGATATAAATATATATGTGGACAAAGATAGCAGGGATTATCCTTCGTAACCGAATTGCATTTATCATCGGCGTTTTGCTGAGTACACTTTTTATGGGCTTCCAGATGAGGAATATTCATATGTCCTATGAAAGTGCAGATCTATTACCCAAAACCGATAGTGCGTATTTAGATTACAGTCGATTTAGGGAAGCTTTCGGACAAGAAGGAAATGTGATGGTCTTTGCCATTCAGGATTCTAATTTCTACGAATTAGATAAAATCAACGATTGGATCAATATGGGCGATCAGATCAAAGCCCTCAAAGGGGTGAATGCACTCGTATCTATCACTCACACGTTTAATCTTCATAAGAATACTGATCTCAAAAAATTTGAAATCCGTCCCATTTTCCCTCATCATATTCGGTCAGAGAAAGAATTAGACAGTTTGGCTGATATTGCAGAGAATCTACCTTTTTACAATGGATTACTCCTGAATAAGGATATGCATACTTATAGTATGCTCATCACTGTTTCTGCTGAAATAATGAACTCTCCCGCACGAGTAGGATTCGTAGAAGAGGTGTTGAAAATCACAGAACATTTCACAGGTAAACATAATTTGAAAATGCATTATTCCGGTATGCCTTACATCCGGGTCGTCAATGCAGAAAATATCAAGAGTGAAATGTATATGTTTATCTTTTTATCGCTTTTAATCACAGCGATCATTTTATATTTATTCTTCCGATCGTTCCGCATTGTTAGTTTCAGTGTTGGTATTATCGGCATTAATGTCATTTGGGCAATGGGTTTTATGGCAATGACGGGCATTAAGATTACATTGCTGACAGCTATGCTCCCTCCATTGCTTATTGTAATTGGCATTCCGAATTGTGTTTTTATGATTAATAAATATCACGCGGAATATGTCCGCCACGGCAATAAAATCAAGGCATTACAACGAATGGTACAAAAAGTCGGAAATGCATCGTTGCTTTCTAATTTAACTACGGCAGCCGGTTTTGCTACATTCATCATCACTTCAAGTAGTATTTTGATTGAATTCGGAATGGTTGCCTTTGTGAGCATTAGTATGGTATTTCTCATTTGCCTGATCCTCATCCCGGCAGTTTTCAGTTTCTTGCCCGTACCAAACGACAAACAGACAAAACACCTACATAATCCGATTATTACAAAAGTGATCGAGCGACTGATATTCATTGTGATCAATAGAAGGACCATCATATATATCATCACAAGTGTCTTTGTCATCGCAGGAATTTATGGTATCACCCAAATGAAAACAACCGGATATATGGTTGATGATCTCAAAGAGACAGATCCCATTCGTCAGGATCTTGCTTTCTTTGAATCAAATTTTGGAGGATTGATGCCCTTGGAAGTTACCATTGATTTTCAAAAGCCCGGACAAGTATTTAAATTATCCAATTTAGAAAAGTTGGATCAATTAAATACAGAATTATCAAAAGATTCTGATTTATCAAGAGCCCTCTCGGTGGTCGAAGCTGCCAAATTCGCCAATCAAGCTTATTACAACGGGAAGGCTTCTTATTACACTTTACCCAATAATATGACTAAGAATTTCATTATGAAATACGTAATGGAATCAACGGAAGGAATGGGTTCTATGTCAAAATCATTTGTCGATTCGACACAACGGGAAGTAAGACTCAGTTTCCGAGTGAAGGATATTGGCACGAAAAAAATGGAAGAAAAAGAAGATTCTCTCTATAAAAAAATAGAAGAAATATTCCCGGCAGACAAGCATCACACAACAGTTACCGGTTCAAGTATTATCTTTTTTAAAGGCAATCAATATCTAATTGAAAATCTGTTTTCTTCACTCGCATTAGCCATTGTATTGATTTCCGGACTGATGGCGTGGATGTTTAAAAGCAAGCGAATGGTGTTGATCTCGCTTGTCCCCAATGTTATACCACAGATCATCACAGCAGCTGTTATGGGATATGCCGGCATTCCAATTAAAGCCTCCACCATATTGGTGTTTAGTGTGGCTTTCGGAATATCTGTTGATAATACAATTCATTATTTGGCAAAATATCGACAAGAATTGCAGGCTACCAACTGGAGTATTCGCTCTTCGGTTGCCTTAGCTCTGAAAGAAACAGGACAAAGTATGATCTATACGTCCATCATCCTATTTTTCGGATTTGGCATTTTCTGCCTATCCAGTTTTGGAGGCACCTTTGCATTGGGATTATTGACATCTATCACCTTATTCGCTGCGATGTTAGCCAATTTAGTTATCTTACCATCTCTCCTGTTAACGATGGAGCACAGTATTTCTAATAAGACTTTTAAGGATCCACTGTTGCAGATTTATGATGAAGAAGAGGATATTGAATTGGATAAATTGGAAATAGAACACAAAACGGAATAAATAGAAACGGAATGTCCGGACTTTCCATATTTAAAGAAAGCCGCTTAATGCGGCTTTTTTTATTTTACTAATTGTAATGCTTTAATTTCTTTCACTATATCATCCATCAATTGCGAAGCACCTATACGGAAATAATAAGGTGTAAGCCATTCAGTACCCAATACATAATTCACAATTGTCAGATAACGGATTGCATTCTGAGCCTTAGAAATACCTCCTGCAACTTTCAAGCCTACACGCTTACCCGTTTTGGCATAATATTGTCGAATCGCTTCACAAATCACATATACAGATTCAGGAGTAGCGTTCACCGGCACTTTACCCGTAGAGGTTTTTATAAAATCAGCTCCTGCATAAGCTGCAATAAGAGAAGCATTAAAAATACTTTCCACGTCTTTCAATTCTCCAATTTCAAGAATCACTTTTAAACGCACCCCTTCACAAACTTTACGGATTGCCATTAATTCTTTATAGATCTTCTCATAATTCTTTGCCAACATATCGCCGACAGATATTACAATATCTACTTCTTGTGCACCAGCTCCGATAGCCATTTTACACTCTGCTAATTTAATTTCCGTAAAAGTCTGCGAATAAGGAAAGTTTCCTGCCACAACAGAAGTTAGAATATTCGTTGATTGAAGCATTTCCCTTGCAATAGCAGCGAAATTAGAAAATACACAAACAGCAGCTACTTCGTGTAAATTAAATTTCTTCGATTTCTTTAACAGATCCGATATAAAAACTTTTACACTTTCATCTGTATCCGTTAATTTCAATGAAGTATAATCCATACACGATATGCAAAACTCTAAATTTTCAATACAATAAGCCTGCTTTATTTCCTTTTCCACAACACCATCCAGTGCAAACTGTGCCTTATCATCCAGATTTATACAATTGTATGTCGCTAAAATTTCTGATATATTATCCATTATCCTGTTGTTTATTATCACTTTCGCTACTACATTTCTACAAATCCCATTGTGCCCGTTCACTTTTTGTCAGTTTTGACAATACTAATTGATATGATTTCTCTATCCAAATCCGTAGCATATTGTCACTCACCGAACCATCTATTAGTACGGTATTCCAATATCTTTTGTTCATGTGGTATCCCGGAAGTACAGCGGTGAATCTCTCTCTCAGTTCAAGAGCCTCTTCAGGATCGCACTTGAGAGTCATCTTTAACTCTTCATTCATCGGCGAAAAACAAAACATACGTCCCCCTACTTTAAAAACCAACACATCCCCCCATAATACCTCCATCTTCGTATGATCCAAACGCTGGCAATATTCAGTCAGTTCTTCTATATTCATAAAGACAAAAATACATAATATTTACGAGCTTTTAAATTTTTCTCCCCGAAAATATTTATCTTTGAAAGTCGCAACTTATTAAAATCGACAACTTGAAAAGGTGAACGTGAAATCGTGTGAAATAGAACAAACATATAATCATTTGCAATAAAGTTACAATCAAGATGGCCAAGAAAGAAGGCAACACCACTCCGTTGATGCAACAGTATTATTCAATGAAAGCTCAATATCCAGATGCGATATTATTATACCGTATGGGTGATTTTTATGAAACTTTTGGCGAAGATGCTATCACAACCTCCCGCATACTCGGAATTACATTAACAAAACGTTCCAGTGGTTCGCCGGGTACGGTCGAATTGGCAGGCTTCCCACATCACGCCATTGATACTTATTTGCCAAAATTAGTACGCGCCGGACAACGAGTGGCTATTTGTGAACAACTGGAAGATCCCAAGAAAACAAAATTTTTAGTAAAACGAGGCATCATAGAATTGGTCACACCTGGCGTATCGTATAGCGAATATGCAACCGACACGAAAAGCAACGTTTTTCTGGGCTCCGTCTATTTTAATAAGACTGAAGCCGGATTAGCCTTACTTGACTTATCTACCGGCGAATTTTTGACAACAGAAGGTTCTCACGCCACCATAGATAAATTACTGAATAGCTTTCAACCGAAAGAAGTGATCTATCAAAGAGGACAAGAAGCGCGCTTCCACGAATTATTCGGAAATAAATTCTACATCTACCCCATAGAGGAATGGTTCTTTGATCGAGATTCCGCCAGCGAACGCCTGACCAAACATTTTGAAGTCTCCTCACTCAAAGGCTTTGGCATTGAACAAATGAATTGTGGTATTTCTGCCGCAGGAGCCGTATTGAACTATCTGGAAATGACTAAACACGATATGATTTCACATATCACCTCCATTTCACGCATAGATGGGTCACATTGTGTATTATTAGATAAATTTACACTTCGCAATCTTGAATTACTCCACGCAGCTTACGAAGGAGGACGATCACTTGTTGATATTATCGACCGTACGATCACCCCTATGGGTGGACGATCCTTGAGACGTTGGATTTGTATGCCTCTAAAAGCTCCAGAAGAAATTAATCAACGTCTGGACATCGTGGATTGTTTTATTCATCACGAAACAGAACGGTTGGAAGCTGAAAACCTATTGAAAAGTATTGGAGATCTTGAACGTTTAGCTTCTAAAATAGGTGTAGGACGTATTACACCCCGAGAAATCAATCAACTAAAAATAGCCTTATCGTGCTTAGAGCCCTTGAAGGAACTCTGCCTAAAAACAGCATCTCCCATATTAAAACAAATGATTGATCCATTGGATCTATGTACAGAATTATTTGAAAAAATCGACCGGCAAATACAAGAAAATGCACCTCATCAAATCACAAAAGGCAATGTGATTGCCGAAGGTGTAAATACTGAATTAGACGACCTTCGAAATATCTCAAGTCACGGCAAAGATCTGCTCTTGCAAATGCAACAACGGGAAATAGAAGCCACCGGCATATCAACGCTCAAAATCGGATTCAATAACGTATTTGGCTACTACATCGAAGTCACCAAAGCACAAAAAGACAAAGCACCCGATCATTGGATTAGAAAACAAACCTTAGTTAACGGCGAACGTTATATTACTCCGGAATTGAAAGAGTATGAAGACAAAATTCTGGGAGCAGAAGACCGGATATTAACCATTGAAACAGAAATCTATAATGCCTTACTTACCGAAGCAGCTGCTTACATCAGACCGCTTCAAGCAGATGCAAAAATGATTGCTGCTATTGATGCATTGATTTCATTCGCAGAAATTTCCATCAGCAATAAATACAATCGACCTGAAATCAATGATTCAGACACTATTAATATACAAGAAGGTCGTCACCCCGTTATTGAAAAGCAACTACCTCCTGGTGAAGAATATATCAGCAATGATGTACGATTGGACACAAAAGAACAACAAATTATTATCATCACAGGTCCCAATATGGCAGGAAAATCAGCCTTGTTGCGCCAAACAGCTTTAATCGTGATTTTAGCTCAAGCCGGCTGTTTTGTACCGGCAAAAACAGCAAAAATCGGATATGTAGATAAAATATTCACCCGGGTGGGAGCTTCCGACAATATCTCACAAGGTGAATCAACCTTTATGGTTGAAATGAACGAGGCAGCAAATATACTGAATAATATTTCTGACCGTAGTTTGGTATTATTCGACGAATTAGGAAGAGGCACATCAACCTACGACGGAATCTCCATTGCTTGGGCTATTGTGGAATATTTACACGAAAATCCAAAATATCACGCCAAAACTCTTTTTGCGACCCATTATCACGAATTGAATGAAATGGAACACTCATTCAAGAAAATAAAAAACTACAATGTTTCTGTCAAAGAAATCGAACACAAAGTAATCTTCCTACGGAAATTGGTCAGAGGAGGCTCTAATCATTCCTTCGGTATTCAAGTCGGTAAAATGGCAGGACTTCCACAATCAGTCATCAAACGAGCCGATGAAATACTGAAACAATTGGAAAACGACCGCGACAAAAATGGCTCCATTCAAAAAAATGTAGAAACCATCGCTTCAGCACGTGAAGGCGTACAACTCAGTTTTTTTCAACTCGATGATCCTATTTTATCACAAATTCGCGATGAGATAGCCGGTCTTGACATTAATACCCTCACCCCGTTGGAAGCATTGAATAAACTCAGTGAAATCAAGAAAATTACAATGGGCTAAGAAACAAGTATAAAATCACTTACCGTTTCTATACGATATTTAAATACAAGATAAAAGAAAACACTTTGTTTATTTATTAAGTCATTAAAACGATTTAATAAAAAAACAAAGTATTAAATTGTGTATGTGTCTTAAAGATTGAATATTCTGAATATCAGCTTTCGATACAGCTTTTCTATTTCTTATTTTCGCTTCAACTTCGTTCCTAAGATAATTACATCTTTTTCCGGTCGATCATTCGGACCGACTTTTACAGCAGCAATCTGATCAATCACATCCATTCCTTCAATCACCTCTCCAAATACAGTATAATCTCCGTCAAGGAAAGGTGCACCACCCACGGATTTATATAAGCCTCGAACTTCAGGCGACATTTTAAATTGTTTCTCATCCGAAAATTGTTTCTCTATTTTCTTATTAATCGCCATAATCAAGCTATCAGCTTTTACCTTCTGCCCAGTCATCAGATAACGTCTGTGCTCTTCCTGTATAGGCTTATATAACTGATCACCTAAGTAATTCATAGTATTTATTTATCCATTCTATTACAACTGATTACTTAAATCTTCATTGTAGGTACTAGTAAAGATAATACGTTTACAAATTCGGCAGACCGTCACCGATCTGCCGAATTTGTTTTTATAGATACTATCTATGAATTTCAGTAGCCCAAAGAAAATTTCACTATGTTTTCCAGATGCCTACCGATTGCCATTGACGTTCAAACGGGTGGGCATATCAAATACTGTTTTACGCAAATTTATATTTTGTTTTCTGACAGATGACAATGAATTTAATTCGTCATTTGATATTGTTGGGGGCGTGGTGTTTTGGCTTTTTAACCGATGTCCGAAGCAAGCGCAGAGCCAAACTTGTTCGAGCTATGCCTTGCAAAAAAAAGGAAAACGAGCGAAGCGAAGTTAACCATTTAATAATTACCTAAGGAGCAGGTCAAAAAATATTTTTACGACAAAGTTGTTATTCAGGATTATTACATTAGCAGAGCGGCCTAAAAAAGCCGCTCTGCTTGTATCGTAAACGGAGTCCACAGTATGCAAAAATGCTACTCCTCGTACATTTTATCGATCAGCTCTTTGTATTTCTTCGACACTACGGAGCGTTTTAACTTCAATGTATTTGTAAGAATACCGTTTTCTATGCTGAAGGGCTGGGGCAGCAAGGTAAAGCGCTTTATATGCTCATATTGGGCGAAGGATTGCTGCAATGCGTCGAGACGCGAACGGAACAGTGCCTGCACCTCAGGGTGAAGCAGTAGCTCATCCATATTCTCGTAGGCAATACCCTTCTCGCCGACATAGTCTGTTATCAGACTGTAGGTCGGGACGATAAGCGCCGAAACGAACTTGCGTCCGTCGGCATAAACGGCGATTTGTTCGATATACCTGTCTGTACCTAACTTCGCTTCGAGGGCTTGCGGAGCAATGTATTTCCCGTTAGAAGTTTTAAATATCTCTTTGATGCGCTCGGTCAGGTAGAGGTGACCATCTTTCAAGTAGCCGGCATCGCCGGTGCGAAACCAGCCGTCGGTCGTGAAGGCTTCGGCGGTCAACGCGGCGTTCTTGTAATAGCCGGCGGTGATGGTCTTGCCTCGAAGCAGGATTTCGTTGTTTTCACCGATCTTCATCTCGACCTCGGGCATGACGGGACCTATGGAGCCGATCTCAAAGTTCCCTTGCTCGAAGCAGGCTGCCGTGGCCGTAGATTCGGTAAGGCCGTACCCCAACAATAGATAGATGCCTACCGAATGCATAAACTCGCAGATTTGATCTGGCATAAAAGCACCAGCCGTCGGGAAGAAATTGCCGTTCTCGATGCCGATCGCCTTCTTGAGCAATGAGAAAAGCGTCTTTTCGTAAAATTTATATTCCAAACGGAGCAGCATCGGAGGCTTTTTACCCCGATTAAGATACTCTATGTTGTGTTTCCGCCCGACTTCGATGGCATGGAGCATCATTGTCTTCTTGATCCCGGTTTGTTGAGCCAACTTCTCCTGCACCCCGGCGTAGACCTTCTCCCAAAAACGGGGGACGCAGCACATCAGCGTGGGACGTATCTCTTTCATCGTAGTCTGAATGTCTGCCGGGCGAAGGTTGATACAAATCTGTACACCATGACCAATGCAGAGATAGCACCAGCATCGCTCAAAGACATGAGTAAGCGGAAGGAAGTTCATGGAGATGTCCTTATCTGTAATGTCCGGTAGACGGATGGTATTGATGTGACATCCCGCCAAATAGTTGGAGTGGTGAAGCATCACTCCCTTCTGTTCGCCCATAGTACCTGAGGTGTATAAGATGTTGGCCAGATCATCAGCCGAAGCCTGCAAAGTGCGTTCTTCTACCACCTCATTATGCGGCAAGCCTTTACCCATTTCCAAAAATTCATCGAACGAAAGCGAGTCCGTGTCGCGGGAGTTGCGCACGACCGTCGAATCGAAAATTACGAGCTGGTGCAATGACGGACAGCGGTCGAGGATGCCGAAAACAGTGTCATACTGATACTGTTCACCGACAAATAGACAGCATATCTGTGCATCATTGATAATATATTCGACTTGTGACGCCGAACAGGTTGCATACAACGGTACAGTCACCGCCCGATTGGCGTACGCTCCAAAATCAACAAACAGACATTCGGGTTTGTTTTGAGAGAAAATGCCGATATTCTCCTGCACCTCGATTCCCAATGCCACCATCGCATTGGCGGTCTGGCGCACCGACTGCGAAAACTCATTCCATGAAATTGGTATCCATTCCGACGTTTGGTAGTTGCGGTATTTAAGAGCAGTTTTATTCCCGTATTTTTTAGCCTGATGATGGACAAGGACAGAAAAGTGTTTAAATTGCATAAAAATATACTTTTACAGGTAATGTACTGAATCTGCGGCTGCTAATATACAAGACAGAGATTGAGATAAAATCCATCGAAGAGCAGTTCGCTCAGTTGTAAAATAGAGATCACTTTGAACGACTCATCATAAGCCACTACCTCGCATTTACCCTGACTTATTTTATAGGTCTTGTAATTTTGGGTAATGGCCTCATCCTTGACCGTAAACACATCTTTGTATTCGGGATG
>JAVXFZ010000012.1:47484-50163 GCA_036657595.1 Odoribacter sp.
AATTTTGGGTAATGGCCTCATCCTTGACCGTAAACACATCTTTGTATTCGGGATGCAGTGCCGCGTATCGCTTCAGCATATTTTCTGCATTGAGTATGCGTATCATGCCGTGAGAGGTTTCCGCACCCTCTACCCCTACTCCATATTCCGAATAGGTGAACCGATCCCATTGGTAGCACGACGCAATGTGGCTCAACAAGCTGTTCTTCACATTATCATTAACGGCGATCAACTCTTCGATGTAGTGATCCTCGGTGCAAAACAGCCGAATGGCGATTCCCTGAATAGCTCCGTCCTTATCGTAAGCCATAAAAAAGTCACCTTCCCGTCTCATCAATTCAAAAGCATCTTCACTATGAATCGTGTAGTTCCGGTATCTCTTCTTGATAAACTCGTTGTACTCTTTCTCGATATTTCTTCTGGTCGTCTCGATTCGGTATTCGTTGGTTTGACACGGCAAAATATCCGTCTTGCTGATAGTCGTTCGCTTTACATAATCGCGATAGATAAAATGTCCGGTCGACTCATATAGCCTTCTGAGCTTGGATGACACCTCCCATCCCAGAACCAGGTCAATTCCTAACTCATAGCAATACCGTGCATAAGAGATGCCTACGGCTATTGAATATCCCTTGTCGCGATAGGCTGGGTCAACGCAAAGATACCCTCCCATAGCGGCCGGAATTTCGATGCCGTTGTAGCAAAAAATAGCTTCAACCCCTCCGACTGCCGCCACACACTTGTCTTGGTCATAGATCGTCGTCACGTCGTCATCGCTTTTTAACATATTATCGCAATACCATTGTAGTGAGGTAACATCATCATTGGGAGCGACTGTATGCCACAGATTGAACAGTTCTTCTTTCTTTTTTATCGGTTTCATATTTTTGTTTGGGATTAATTACAACACTTATATCAATCTATTTTTCTTCATCGCGGCTCTATTGTAATATCAAATGTGTTAAGCGATAGGATTCGCTGATATTTTAGCTCGGTAGAGAGGCTTTGCAGCACGTGAAGGCTGAGCATATCGTCCCACATATATAAGTTCCTTTTACTGATGTTTTTTATGTCGATGTGCTCGTTGTCCAACTTAACCAGAAGCCGCACGCCCGACTCCTTGCAAATACCCAGTTCGATGGCCGTATAACCATTTTTGCGTTGATTGGTTTTTTCAACAAAGGCGATGATTTCCTCCATAGCCAAAGTAGCGCGGCGGGTAACGGACGCATCGACGTGATGGTGCGCAAGAAACACGGCAGCCATATCTTGATAATCTTCAATTGCATGATGCTCGTCGGGGCGAATCAAAAAGTGCATAGAAACTTTGAATGGGGAAACGTAGGCCGGCAGACATAAAATCGAGTCCAGGTGCTCTCGTCGCATTTTTATGCGCATAAATACGCCCCATCCCAATAGCGCAATCAGATAACTGGGCAGGAATCCCCACCAAATAACGGCCGGAACACCCGTTGCGATGGCGATGGTGCAAAAAATCGTCGGCAGCAATAAGTTCGAGGAGATTGTCAGCAATAAGGAAATCTTGAACTTCTCAAGCTGTTGACAATAGTTGATTAGCATAACATTGACCATATAAAACGGGATGGAGAGGCAGAACCAGCGAATGGCCTCCACACACTGCGCAGTTAACTGCTCATACTCGAAGTTAAAAACATCCACAGCGATGGTGTTGGCAAATACAGCAATCAGCAGGGCCAGAACAATGCCTACCGCGATTGCCGAAACCAGCCCCTTGCGGGCAATCATCTTGATGGCCGTATTGTTTTTCTCACCAGAGTAAACGCCCAGCATAGGGCCGGTAGAATAGGCTATCCCCAGGCTCCAGTATATAACAAACATCAGAATATAATTGATGATATATACGATAGATGCTACCTCCAATCCGAAAAAAGCCAATACGGTGATATTGACATACAGAGCAAGCAAAAAGTCGGCTATGTTGTCACTGACGCTGTTGAGCGTGTAACGCGACAGCGTGCGGATTGCTCTGCCGTCGGGTAGCATAAATCGCAACTTCAGCGTGTATTTACCCCCTTGAAAGCGAATCAGTATCATTATTAATGATGCGGACGAAGCAATCAACATCGACAGTGCCGCTCCCTGTACGTCTATATCCAGCACTCCGAGGAAAAGAATATTCAGACCGGTATTCAATACTACGAGTATTGTATTGGCAAGGGCAGAAATATTCTGACCCGAGTCGGCACGGGCAAGGAACAGCAGATAGTTACCCATCACCATCGGAATGGTGGAGATAAACATGATACGTGCATACCAGATCGCATCATTGAATTGTTCCTGACTGATTCCCAGTGTCTGTGCAGTAATAAAGAGAGAGAGCAGCAATCCCCCCAGCGCGAGAATTACGGATAGACACAATACAATTGTATTGGATTTCGCAACAAGGATCTTTCCCTCTTCAATAGTGCCACGTCCAAGATTTTTGGTAAATACCGATGCAGCACCGATGCCCATTCCTTCGTATATACACCCCCAGATGGTCAACAAGGGGATGAATAAGGTGGCCACTGCCAATCCGCTTGCCCCGGTGAAGTGAGCAATCAGCAACACATTGATAAGCATCGAAACTATGGCGGCCACCGTACTCAGTGTGGTCGGCACGACCAACCGGCGAAATACCCGATTTATAATAAACGC
>JAVXFZ010000013.1:0-11000 GCA_036657595.1 Odoribacter sp.
AGGCTCTTTTATATAAACAATAAGAAATGTCAATCTATGAAATCTTAGAATTGACAATTTGTAATATTTCTACCTCCAATTGATTGGCTTTTTCTACGATCTTTTCGCCTTCTTTTATGATATGGGCAGCAAATTCTTTGTCTTCAAGTCCGGCAGCATTGATCTTGACATTTAAGAAGGCTCCCATCACTCCTGCACGGGCAGCTAATGCACCAACTCCTGCATCGGTAACTGAATTTGGATTTCCAATTTCCGCCATTGCTTTCGCCACAGCCATTGATTCATAACACATTTTCATTGTTTTGAATGGAACCTCCGTTGCAAAGCGGGTAGCTTCTTGTACAGCTTCTTGACGAGCTATTTTGTCTTCAGCCGTTTTTTTAGGAAGACTGAATGCATCCATAATCTTGTTGAAAGCATTTGTATCTTCGTCAACTAATTTAATTAAGTCGGTTTGGAATGATTTTCCTTGCTCAGCCCAGTCGCTAAATTCTTCCCAACGTTCATCCCAACCACGCTTGTGAGCAGAAAGATTAGCTACCATTGAGCCCAAAGCTGCTCCTAAAGCACCCATATAGGCAGAGATCGAACCACCACCGGGAGCAGGAGATTCTGATGCTGTTTCATTGGCAAAGTCTGTCAAAGTCATATCAATCAGTTTCTTTTTCCCTTTTGAAGCTTCTTCTTCAAGGATGTATTCGATAATTTTTTTCTTCGGATCAAAGGGGTAAAGTTCATCTAAACCCAATGATTTGATGGCAATTTTAATTAATTCTTGATCAGAGATTCCCGTAGAGCGTTGTTGCTTCCGTAGAAAATAACGTCCGGCATCTAACATTGCTTGCAAGGGAAGTACACCGACAAGTTCAGAACCTGTAACACGAATTCCTCGGTCAGCTGCTTTCCGACATACTTCATCAAAAGCTTCGTGCATAGAGGTAATGGAAATATCGGTCAGGTTCATAGAAATTTGAGCAATACCATATTCTTCAATAAACCATCCGATGGCTTTTACTGATTTCAAGGTTCCCGGAACCATCACAGCTTTTCCGTTTTCATCTAATACCTTTTTTCCGGTAATAGGATTACCTTCCCGTTTTACTCGTCCGCGTTCACGTACATCAAAAGCAATAGAATTAGCCCGACGGGTAGAAGTTGAGTTCAAGTTCACATTATATGCTACAAGGAAATTACGGGCACCAACAGCCGTTGCACCGGTTTTGGCTGTCCAGGCGTTTAATTCGCGAGGACCAAAGTCAGGATGCCATTTTTCGCTGGAAAGTCTTTCACCCAAAGCTTCATATTCACCGGATCTGCAAGTAGCTAAATTTCTGCGTTCAGGAACGAAAGCCGCACTTTCATAACAATATACGGGAACATTTAATTCTTCGCCGATTCGTTTGGCCAATTTACGGGCATATTCAACTGTTTCTTCCATCGTAATATTGGAGACCGGAACCAACGGACAAACATCAGTCGCACCAAAGCGGGGATGAGCACCTTTGTGTTTGGTCATATCAATCAATTCTGCAGCCTTTTTCACAGCTCTGAAAGCAGCTTCACAAATAGGTTCCGGTTCGCCGACCATTGTCACCACAGTTCTGTTGGTTGCTTTTCCCGGATCAACATCAATCACGCTAATTCCTTCTACTGTCTTCATTGCATCAGTGATCTGTTCGATGATATGCATATCATTTCCCTCACTGAAATTAGGTACACATTCAATAAGTTGTTGTTTCATTTTTTTATAATTTGTTTTTTTGATGATTCATTTTATATTTATATTAAAATTGTTCTCCTTTTAGGAATATAGCTTCAATTAAATTTGCCGTATAGGCATAAGGAAGATATTCTATTCCCGAAATAGGAGTTGTAATATAAAAATTAGCAAGTTTACCAACAGCGATGCTGCCCACTTCTTCTTCAGCTCCCATAGCATAAGCCGTATTGATAGTGGTTGCATTGATTACTTCTTCAGGTAGCATTTTATAATTAACACAGCCTAAAGACATAATGAATTTCATATTTCCGGAAGGAGAGGAGCCCGGATTATAATCAGATGCCAGAGCTACCGGCAATCCTGCTTGTATCATTTTGCGTATGGGAGAATATGGCATATTCAAGAAGAATGCAGCCCCGGGCAATACGGTTGGCATTGTTTCGCTATTTAGTAGACAGGCTATTTCTTCATCTCCGACATATTCAAGGTGATCGACGGAAAGAGCATTGTATTTCACTCCAACTTGTATACCACCCGAATAGTCTAATTCATTAGCGTGGATCTTCGCACGCATCCCATACTTCATTCCGGCATTTAGCATACGATCTGTATCTTCCACCGTGAAAAATCCTTTATCACAAAACACATCAATATAATCGGCTAATTCTTCACCTGCAATGGTTGGGATCATTTCATTAATGATCAAGTTCACATATTCGGTTTGCCGACCTTTATATTCTGCAGGCACAGCGTGTGCACCCAGAAAGGTTGATTTAATTAAAAGAGGTGTTTCTTCACGCAAACGACGGGTGACACGTAGCATTTTTAATTCACTTTCAGTATCGAGACCGTAACCGCTTTTAATTTCTACGGCTCCTGTACCAAATCCGGCAATTTCTTGAATCCGATCGTATGCGGCTTCAAAAAGCTCTTCTTCTGAAGCTTTGCGGATACGTTCGGCAGAATTAAGAATACCCCCGCCACGTTTGGCAATTTCTTCATAGGACAGTCCCCTGATTTTGTCAATATATTCAATTTCCCGACTTCCGGCATAGACCAAATGGGTATGTGAATCGCAAAAAGAAGGCATCACCAATCTACCTGTTGCGTCTATTTCTTTTACTACGTCACCTCCCGCATAGATAGCATCTGTGTTTAGATCTTCCATTCGACCAAATCCGGCGATTTTATCATCTTCGATCAATAGATAGGCATTGGAGATACTATCTAAATGCGCCATATCTTTACCGGCAACCCATTTTCGGGGAGCTTTTTCTGTTTGCACCAATTGCTTGATGTTTAAAACTAACGTTTTCATAGCTTATTTTTTATCGGGACAATTTTATGATTTGCCTCCGGATGATACATTTTATGATTTCACCATTATGGCAGCGAAAATATTAAAAAAAACTAATAAAACCGCTGTTTAAAGGATATTTAAAACGTTTTCTATTCAGAAATGATGTTTTTTATCATCTTTCAAAAAACATTTTATTGAGCCGATCAATTTATTTCTTTTATTTTAGGTAATTTAGCTGAATACCTGCAAACGATTTGCATCCAAACGTAGAAAAATAAAAATCAATATAGTAAAAGCCCATAATGAAGAACCGCCATAACTGAAAAAGGGGAGAGGAATACCAATAACGGGAGCTACTCCAATGGTCATTCCTACATTTATGGCAAGGTGGAAAAACAGAATACTGGCAACTCCATAACCGTATATTCGGGAGAAATCCGATCGCTGACGCTCAGCCAAACTGATAATCCGTAGAATAAATGCCATTAACAAACCGACGACTAACGTCGAACCAATAAATCCCCATTCTTCGCCAACTGTACAGAAGATAAAGTCTGTACTTTGTTCCGGAACAAAATTATATTTAGTTTGTGTTCCTTGCAGAAAACCTTTTCCCAAAATACCACCTGAACCGATAGCTATTTTAGATTGATTGACATTATACCCGGCACCGTTCAGGTCTGTTTCAATACCCAACAAATCATTAATACGGTCTTTTTGATGTGATTGTAGTTTATCAAAAGCATAATTTACCCCGACGGTAGCTCCGATACACATCCACGAGGCTATTAACACCAATATTATATATTTCATCCGTCTTTTATAAATAAAAAAAATACCGATGATACCAGTCAGTAAATACGAAAAGAGGAGAAGATGATAGTTTTCAATATGAATATCAAACAACCACTTTAGAAACAACAAGAAAATAAAAAGTCCAAATAGAAAAATTATAATTCGATAAAATTCCTGTTTATTCTGCCTAAAATAAAGAAATGCTATCAATGATCCGCCGATGATAATAGATAATATCGTTATAGGGGGATAGAGTAGTGTGAAAATAAAAATAGCTATTGCAATGAAACACAACAATAGTATAGATCCGTGCAAACCTTCCCGATACATAACCAGAATAAAAGAGCTGTAAACCAATGCCGAACCGGTATCATTTTGTAATAAGATTAATACTGCCGGAATGATCAGCAATATTCCAATAATGAATAAGCTTCCGAACTGCATCATCTTAAATCCGTTTCGACTCATTACGTTCGAAATAGCCAGACAAGTGGCAAATTTAGCAAATTCAGCCGGCTGAATGCGTATGTCTCCTAATTCAAACCAAGAACGAGCACCATTCACCATTGTACCAAATAATAAAACCCCCACCAATAATCCAATTGTAAGTCCATAAATCACAAGTGAAAATGCGGTAAAAAATTTACTATCGGTCATTACAATAAAAAAAGCGAGTATAAATGCCGCCCCAATCCATAATAATTGTTTTCCGTATTTCTGTGAAATATCAAAGATGCTGCTATGTGAATCATCATAGACAGCCGCGTAAATATTTACCCAGCCCATAAATACTAATACTGTATACATAAATATGGAAAGCCAGTCTATATTTTTGATTAATTCAGATTGTCTGTTCATTGTTCATTTTATCTTAAGTCCATTGACTGTTCTTTGGTATTCTTTAATCTCCTTGATTTGCTTTCGCTTTTTTTATTTCTGCCTGTTCTTCTTTACTTGGTAGATTTATCAGGCTGGAAGATTTCATTCGTTGGTCGACTTCTTTTTTCTTCTCGGAAATTTTCCCTTTTAAATATTTCTCCATCAATAAGCCTGCGATGGGACACGCGTAGGTTGCTCCCCATATACCATTCTCAACATATACCGCGATGGCAATCTTTGGATTCTCTCGTGGTGCAAAAGCCATAAATACCGAATGATCAGCACCGTGTGGATTTTGTACCGTACCGGTTTTTCCACAGACAATAATAGAATCAATACCCGCACCACGTGCCGTACCGGCGGCAGCCGCCATTTCCATTCCGTCAATGACAATTTCAAAATTTGATGCGTCAATGGGAATCGTATGTTTTTTAACTTGATTTGGAAAACCTTCAATCGGACGCACAATGTGTGGGGTGATATAATATCCTCGATTAGCAATACAAGCGGCCATGTTGGCAATTTGCAAGGGAGTGATCAACAATTCCCCCTGACCGATGGATATAGACATAATATAAGTCCATTTCCAATTTTGTGTTTTATACACCCGGTCATAATAATCTTGAGAAGGTACTGAGCCACTTAATTCATTAGTAAAATCAGGGCATATTTTTTGTCCCAATCCAAATGATGTAATATATTCTCTCCATTTGCCGTAAGCGTCCCTGACAGTTCCGGGACTACCATTTTCCAATATTCTGCGCCATACATTCACATAATAAGGATTACAGGAATTTTGTATAGAATGTCGCAAATCAAGGGGAGATGCGTGATTGTGACAACCCATCCTCAAACTTCCGAAAGAATAGCCTTTATGGCATTCAAAACGTGACTCAGCAGTAATCACACCTTCCTGCAATCCGATCAAGGCTTGCAATGTCTTAAAAGTTGAGCCCGGAGGGTAGGCAGCCTTTACCGTGCGGTCAAAAAGAGGGAGATTCTCATCTTCCTGTAATTTCCTATAATTTTTTCCCCGTTCCAAACCGATCAGTAATTGCGGGTCATAACCTGGACTGGAAACTTTCAACAGTATTTCGCCGGTAGAAGGTTCGATAGCAATGATACCGCCTTTCTTGTTTCGCATTAATTGGTAAGCATATTCTTGCAGTTCGGCATCTAACGTTGTCACTAAGTCATTACCGACAATCGCCTGCTTGTCATATTCTCCATTTCGGTAAGAACCTTTGACACGGTTATAATTATCGACCAATAAAATTTTCTCTCCTTTTTCCCCTTTTAGAATGTTTTCGTAGCTTTTCTCCAATCCGTCAATTCCGATATAGTCGCCCGAAGCGTATGAACTGTCACGGTCAATCATTGATTGGCTCACCTCACCAATATATCCGAATACATCGGCGGAGTGGGAAACATTATATTTTCGGAGTGTACGGGTTTGCATAAAAAAACCGGCATACTTATAAAGTTTTTCTTGTAAGACAGCATACTTATTGGCTGTAATCTGAGAAATCAGTATAGATGATTTATAAGGAGAATAACGTCGACATTTCGTTAAATTTTTTACCAACATCTCTTTTTCAATACCCAAGATAGAAATCAATTCCATCGTATCAAAATCTTTAACTTGACGGGGAATCACCATCAAGTCATAAGCCGGTTGATTTTCAACTAACAATTTCTGGTTACGGTCATAAATTAACCCACGGGCAGGATATTGTGTAGCTATTCGCTGTGAGTTCAAAATCGCCTTCATCTGAAAAGAGTCATCAATCACCTGCATATAAAATAAGCGAATGACATATATACAACACACACAGATAATAATGGCGGAAATGACGTTCTTCCGATGTGAGAATTTGTTCATAACCTTATTATTTGAAAATTCAAGGATTTGGAAAGTTGAATGTCACTTTCCAAATCCTTAAATAATTTAATTTTGTTTTTTCTTTACCCCAATAAAATAATATAGCGAGATAAAAAATATAGAAGCGATCGTACTACATCCAATGCGCAACAAAGTAATCAGAATATTATTGAAACTGAAAGCTTCACAAAGGATCAATACAACATTAAAAATAGTGGTAGATACCAATATGTATTTAAAAAACCAGCTAAAGTTACTGATATTTTGTTTACCCTGTATATCATCAATCTGTTCACGATTGGCAGTAAGCATCAATAAGCGTGGACGGATATAGGCAAGTAAGGTTGTTGCGACGGCGTGGATGCCCATTGTATTGCTTGCCAAATCAACAAACAATCCCAACAAAAAACCAAAGAATAAAATCGTTGCATTCCCTAAGCGATAAGGTAAAATATAAATGGCTAATATATATATATTAATATATACATAGGAGTGAAGCTGTATATTATCCAATATCCCTAACTGGATCACCAGCAAAATCAATAAATTTATGAAGAATTTAATGTTACTCATTGTTTATATCCTCCAATTCCTGTTTTTCTTGCTTCTTCGTATCGGTGATAATATACACATCCGAAATCTTCTTAAAATCAGTTGCCAGTTTCACCTTTATAGTAAGAAAATTAGCCGTCTCCTTGTTGACTGATTCTACATAACCTATTAATTCACCTTCCGGGAAAATGGTAGAAAAGCCGGAGGTCACGATGGTATCTCCTTGCACAACGTTAACGTGAAAAGGTATATCATTCAAGAATGAATACCGATAATCATTTCCGTCCCATTGCAGAGAGCCGTAATAACCGTTTTTCTTCAATTTAGCAGAAACACGCAGATTTGTATTGATTAATGGAAGAATCTTTGCATAATGTTGGCTCACTTTCTCAATCACTCCTACAACTCCCTGTACGGAACAGACCGCCATTTCCGAGCAGATCCCTTCTAAACTTCCTTTGTTGATAGTGATATAATTCTTCGTTTTATTAAAACCGGCATTAATCATCTCCGCAGTTTTATAAAGATAATCCGGTTCAGTCTTTGCAAAATCATTGCAGAGTGTATCATTCGGATAATCTCGCTTATAGGCTTTCAATTGCTCGATTGTATTCCTCAGTTTGGCGTTTTCATCCAACAATTTCTCGTTTGCCCAGCGCAAAGAAAAATAATTATCCATCTCTGTCACTGTCGAAGAAATGGCACCGAAGAAAGATGCAGAGTAGCCTGAAAAAACAGTTCTCTGATAGTTATTATGTAGAACTATCAGAGAAAAGGAGATGATTTCCAGTATTATAAAAATTATAGTAAAATGATACTTTAGTATCAGTTTTATAATTTCTTTCACAGCCTCATATATTGCAACGTTTTTACCTGATTAAGAATGAGAATCTGTCTACATTCTTAAGAGCAATGCCTGTACCTCTTGCCACAGCCCTTAACGGATCTTCAGCAATATGGAAAGGTATGTTCAATTTATCGGTAAGACGTTTGTCCAACCCTCTTAATAATGCACCACCGCCGGCTAAATAAATACCTTTATTGACAATGTCGGCATACAATTCAGGAGGTGTTTGCTCCAAAGCTCCCAAAATAGCGATTTCAATCTTAGAAATCGACTTTTCAAGACAGTGGGCAATTTCCTGATACGACACAGGCACCTCTACCGGTAGGGAAGTCATTTGATTCGGTCCCTGTACGATAAAATCAGCAGGTGGCTCTTCTAATTCCGACAATGCTGATCCAACGTGGATCTTAATTTGTTCGGCTGTTCTTTCTCCAATACGGATATTGTGCTGATGGCGCATATATTCCTGAATATCGTCCGTCAAGTCGTCACCGGCAATACGAATCGATTTGTTGCTAACTATACCACCTAAAGAAATAACCGCAATTTCAGTCGTACCACCACCTATGTCCACGATCATATTTCCTTCCGGTGCTTCCACGTCCAAACCAATACCCAAAGCGGCAGCCATCGGTTCATAAATCATATACACATCGCGTCCTCCGGCGTGCTCCGAAGAGTCGCGGACGGCACGCACTTCAACTTCCGTACTTCCGGAAGGTATACAAACCACAATACGCAAGGAAGGAGAGAAGAACTTACTGTTCACGCTTGCTATCTTTATCATACCGCGCAACATCTGCTCGGCAGCATTAAAGTCAGCAATCACTCCGTCACGCAGCGGACGAATGGTTTTGATATTATCGTGAGTTTTCCCCTGCATCTGCCGAGCTTTTTCTCCGATAGCTATCACTTTTTCTGTCTTCCTGTCGATAGCGACAATAGAAGGTTCATTCACGACCATCTTGTCATTACAAATAATAATCGTATTAGCTGTTCCTAAGTCAACAGCAATATCTTGTGTCAAAAACGAAAATAATCCCATTGGTATTTAATGTTTGAAATGTCTCATTCCTGTAAAAATCATCGCAATATTATATCGGTCGGCAGCATCTATTGAATCCTGATCCCTGACAGAACCGCCGGGTTGGATAATAGCTGTGATACCGGCTTTGTGTGCAGCCTCTACACAATCAGAGAAAGGGAAGAAGGCATCGGAAGCCATTACACTTCCGAAAACACGTTCGGCACCTTGGCGAATTGCATTCTCCAGTGCCCAGATCCGACTCACTTGTCCCGGTCCAACGCCGGTGGTACAAAGAGCTTTGGCGATAGCTATCCCGTTGGATTTGGTATGTTTTACAACTTTCCAAGCAAACCATAAATCTTTCATTTCAGTAGTCGTTGGCTGACGCTTTGTCACAACACTCCATTCAGATTCATTTAGTAGCTGGGTATCCAATTCCTGTATTAATAGACCGCCTAATACTGTTTTCGCTTTGCTGGCTGTTGTATCCCTGTGCAAAATATCTTCCAGTTGAAGCAAACGAACATTCTTTTTCTTATTCAAGATTTCCAATGCTTCTGCTGAAAAGGAGGGAGCTACAATCACTTCCAGAAAAGTCTTAGCCATTTCGCTTGCCGTTGCAGCGTCAATTTCCCGATTTGCAGCGACAATACCGCCATAGATAGATACCGGATCAGCCTCGTATGCTTTGCGGTAGGCTTCTATAAGCGAGTCAGCACTTCCCACGCCGCAAGGATTGGCGTGTTTGGCTGCGACTATTGTTGGTTCTTCAAATTCTTTCAACGTTTCAAGCGCACCGTCCGTATCTCCTATATTATTATAGGAAAGTTCCTTACCGTGCAATTGAATAGCATTGGTTAAAGTCCCTGTCGTTCCTTTCACTTGAGTATAGAATGCAGCCGTTTGGTGAGGATTCTCGCCATAACGCAAATCTTGCTTCTTCTCATAGGTAAGGGTTAATGTTTTCGGATATTTAATATTGAGCCGTTCCGAAAAATATCCTGCTATCAACGCATCATAGTGAGAAGTATGGATAAAAACCTTCGCTGCCAACATTTCTTTCGTCTCAGCCGAAGTGTCCCCCTTGCTTTTCAATTCGTCAATCACAAGGCTATAATCTTCAGGATCAGTAACCACCGTAACAAATTTATAATTCTTTGCAGCAGCACGGATCATCGTCGGACCGCCAATATCTATGTTCTCGATAATTTCCGTATGAGAAACACCGGGCTTCAATATCGTCTGCTTAAATGGATAAAGATTACAAACAACTACATCAATAGGCTCTATGCCCAATTCAGCCATTTGTTTCTTATGGTTTTCATTGTCTCGGATTGCTAAAATACCACCTTCTACATTGGGATGCAGAGTTTTGACTCTACCATCAAAACATTCGGGGAACTTTGTTAAGTCTGAAATATCCTGAACACTAATGCCTTCTTCTTTCAGTTTTTTCGAGGTTCCTCCGGTTGAAATAATCTCCCAGCCCATCCTATCCAGTGATTTAGCGAAATCCACAATACCTGTTTTATCAAAAACACTTAGTAATGCTCTCTTCATCCGGATTTTATTTTTTTAAGTTATCATCCGAACTTTCGTTCGGACTTACATTATTGCACATAAAATTATATTTCGTGACAAAGGTAAAAAAAAAGAAGATTGTTTTTATATAAAATCGCAGATAGTGTGATATTTTTATTAACAAGCCTATTCGCTATGTATTAGTTTCTAATAATCAATTTGTTACCTGATTTTGTAATTCCATACTCTTTTAAGGGATAAACCTTTTCTGTCAGATTAAAAGGAGAGCCATAGCGCAATGAAAAATTTGCCTGACAAACCGGACAAATCGCGATTTCTCCCTCCAAATCTTTTTGTATAAAACAAGAGGTCAGGTCAGAGCAATTCGTACAAGTGGCATCCCAACATTTATATTCCGTATCGTTCAACCGAATCACTATAATTCCGTGTCCGTCATATCCCAATGGCTTTCCGCTG
>JAVXFZ010000013.1:11100-48054 GCA_036657595.1 Odoribacter sp.
GACACATACGGAATGATATGTTTATCTCTCAGATTTTCAGTGAATTTATCACCACATCCCATATTTATGACTAAAGATATGGTTATTATTGAAAAAAATATTATTTTTGATTTCATTATTCAGCCGTTTATTTTATTCAGGTTTATTTTAAAATTTGAAATACCTCTTTTTAAAGAGCTTATATAAATAGAATGCATTGTTTATAAAACTCAATAAACTTGAGCCACAAATATAACTAATATGATCATTTGTACCGCAGATTTAGATTGGATTTCTATTGTAATTTTAGCTATTGCCGGATTAGGATCCCTGATAAAGGCATTCGAGAAGAAAAAGCAACAGCAAAAACCGGAATTTCAACAGCCGGAAGAGAGAGATGAAGAGATGTTAGATGAAATAGAAGAGGAGTATACTAACTATAAATCTAAAGTAAAAGAAGCATCTTATTCTGTTGAAACGATTCCTTCTACCGATTATTACAAAAAAACGATGACTCCCTCTTTGAAAGAAGAAAAGGAAAACTTAACTCTTCTATCGGTTGAAGAGGAAGAAAAAGAAGAAAACCCTCATTTTGATATTCGGCAGGCGATTATCAGCAGCGAAATTCTAAAGCGACCGCAATATTAAGAGGAAGCGAAAGATTTTCATCGCTGATACGTTCTTATGCTTGCATTTTTTTAAAATTCTATACCGATTCCTGTCGAGAATGTAAACATATAAGGCTTGAAGTCTATGGCTCTGTTGTGGCTCAACGATTGTAGGTAATACCTAAATCCCGGTTCAACCATTACTTTAATTTTTCGTGTCAACGGATACTCTACACCCAATCCCCAATCCGTACTCATATTAAAATTTCGTATATCTTCCGTGCTGCCTATCAATTCTTTATCTCCTCCTGATTTAAGGTACACTTTATTGTTTACAATGAAATTACCACTAAATCCGCCGACCACCGAAAAAGAAAATTTATTGTCATTTAATTTATAACGCATTTGGAGGGGTATTTCCAACGTTCCAAACACTTGTTCTAAGGTTTGGTCGGTATTGCCGACACTGTTCAAAATCAAGGCTCCCGGATTGCGGTAAGCAACTGCTTTCGTGCGACTTTTCACATTTCCCAGTGGGGTTAGGTAGCGGGGTTCCGATTGTCCGTCAAAAGTTGACATCGAAACATAGCCTCCCTTTTCCGTTGTTTTCTGTCCCATACGCGAGTAGAAGAGTCCGGTTTGCAAGGAAAAACGTTTCCCGGTTGAAACGGCTATTTTCAATCCTCCTCCGGCATTCATCAAACCACTCATTTGATTATTGCCATAGCTTCTCCCTTGTGGACTTTTTATGGAAGAAGAATAAGTCCCGGAAGAATAAGTGGGTACGAAATGACCGCTTAAAGCGATCTTCATTTTATCGTTTTCTGATTTTTCAGGATGGGGCGTTTCTTGCAAAAGCAATTGATAAGCTAAGTTGTTTTTCAAGGCATCTTGACTGGTAAGCGGAATGAAATTCCGGCGAATGGTGGATACTTTCAATCGTACCTCCTCACTGGTGGAGTGATCCAACCCGAATACAACAGCTGATGCTATCACAATCGGTAAACTTTCTATTCTCTTTAAGGTAGTCGGGATCTTTGCAGGAATCACTATTTTAGGAGGAAGTAGCGAAACTTTTTTTTCTATTTCAACTCCTGTCGTTTTCACTTGTACAAAAGATAAATCCTCCGTTGTCAAAGGCACCACGATTTCACTGATCGCTGCCATTTTCACCTCTTCTTCTGATTGCCTCAATTGCCAAATTGCCACTACACCCGCCAATAAAGCAGCCGCAGCCGCTCCTCGCAACCACCATCCGCCAATTCTTCGGCGACGTTGATCCAATCGCTGCTCTATTTTATTCCAAATATAGGGTGGCGGTTCACAACTTCTCTCCTGAAGTGCCTTTTTAAACAGTTGATCTAAATTATTGCTCATTATCTAAATATTCCTTCACTTTTCGTTTTAAAATATCCCGGGCACGTGCCAAATTTGATTTAGAAGTACCTTCCGTGATACCAAGGGCAGCAGCTATTTCTTTGTGTTGCAAATCTTCCAGTACATATAGGTTAAATACCATTTTATACCTATCCGGTAATTGTTCAACAAATTCGGATAATACAGCATTTGGTATTTCAATACCTTCTTCAACATCAGTATCTTCAACGTCAGGAAACTCTTCAACTATTACTGTCTTTTGATTTTTTCTAAACTTTTCAAGAGCCGTGTTTATAAAAATCCTTTTCATCCAACCTTCCAGCGAACCTTTTCCGGAATATTGACCGATGGAATCAAATATTTTGATAAAACCGTCCTGTAGCGTATCTTCTGCTTCAGCACGATTGACAGAAAAATGGAGACATACGGCAAACATTTTCGCAGAAAACATTCGATAGAGTGTCTCTGCAGCCTTCCTGTCGCCTTTTTTGCATTTATCTACTATCTGATCCAATTTACACATCAATATCTGTTATAAAGATGGAAAAGAGAGGAAAAGGTTGCGTCTAAAAAGTATAAAATAAAAAATAAGATTATTTGACATCTTTCATTAGATAGATTTTGTTTTTTTCTCTAACCAACGGCATTCTTCCGGACTCAAGAAAGGGGCCGTCTTTTCATAAACCAAACGATGATAATTGTTTAACCACTTTTTTTCATCTTCACTTAATAATTCAATGAGAAGGGCAGAAGTATCAAAATAACAAAGCGTTAATGTTTCAAATCCGTACCATTCGCCAAACTCATTCGTTGTCACCGGTACACATAAAATCATATTCTCGTGTCGAATGCCGTGAAACCCTTCGCGGTAGATACCCGGTTCGTCGGAAGTGACCATCCCCGGAAGTAGTACTTGATCTTTCAATTCCTGACGGATGGATTGAGGACCTTCGTGGACATTCAGGAAAAATCCAATTCCGTGTCCCGTGCCGTGTCCGTAATTCCGGCAGGCTTGCCACAAGGGTTGACGGGCAAGTATATCTAAATTACATCCTTTCGTTCCTTTCGGGAATCGACTACATCCTAATGCAATCATACCTTTCAATACAAGCGTGTAATCCTCTTTCTCTAAATATGTTAAATCACCAAGAGGAACCGTTCGCGTGATGTCTGTCGTTCCGTGTGTATATTGTCCGCCGGAGTCCACTAAATATAAACCCTTGGGTTTTAATTCCGCATCTTTTCCGGGAATGGCAGAATAATGCGGTAGTGCTGCATTTTCTCCATAAGCTGAAATATTTTCAAAACTATCGGATATATACTCCGAATCTTGCGCCCGCAAGGCGGTTAATTGATCCGATGCAGCCGTTTCTGTTAAATGGTTGCCAATATTATTTTCGAGCCAGTAAAAGAACTTTGTCATTGCAACACTGTCTTTCTCACAGGCTTTTCTAAATCCGTTGATCTCCACTTGATTCTTGACAGACTTTGCTAAAACGATAGGCGATCCGCATTCTTCTACCTGAAACAAAGAAGATACCTTATTATATACTGCAAAATTTAAGGTGTCGGCATCTACACAAAAACGCGCTTTCTTGTCCCATTCGTCTAAAAGGAGGAAAAGATGGTGATAATCCTCTATTTCAATCCCTTCTTTTTGTAACTTCTCGGACACTTCCCGGCTTACTTTCGGACGTTTGATGAATAAAATAGCTTTTTCTTTCCCAATGATTGCGTAACTGATAGCTACCGGATTATAATCAATGTCATTGCATCGGATGTTGAACAACCACGCGATTTCGTCGAGACAGCTAAATAAATAATAATCGGCATTTTTTTCATTCAACACACGGCGGATCAAGTTGATTTTATCACTTGCCGATTTTCCTGCCGTCGATTCCGGCACTTGAAAGACAGTCGATTCCGGCAGAGCAGGACGGTCGAGCCAAATATCGCCCAATAGATCTGTCTTTTCAACAACCTTTATCCCTTTTGCACTCAATTTTGCCTGTAAATGCTTCATTTCACTGACTGAAATACAAAAACTGTCTAATCCAACCCGACTACCTTCCGGTAAATGACTTGCCAGCCAGTCCGGATAATCCACCGCTCCGGCTACTCTTAGTTTATGCATCTCTATTCCCGTACCTTTCAATTGCTGTTCGGCTTGAATAAAATAACGGGTGTCGGTCCAAAGTCCTGCTTGATCTTTCAAAATGACCACATTACCAAAAGATCCCGTAAAACCGGAAATCCATTCCCTTTGCATCCAAGTGGCGGGGAGGTATTCACTATTATGGGGATCGGTTCCCGCAACAATATAAGCGTCAATACATTCCCGATCCATTATTTCTCTTAAGGCTGAAACTCTTTCAATGACTGTCATAATCCTGATTTTAAATTTCACCAAATATAATAAGAATATGAATGAAATGTATAAGAGTCTTTATTTAATCTTTACGCTATCTTGTTTATATCTTAACAGGCGGACCCTCCATTCCTCTGCCTATCGACGAGGTAAGATCAGGTGGGGCGTAGGGTATCTATTCAACAAGTAGATAAGTGGATTGTTATACAATCGTTATAAATTAGATTTTGTTGCATTTTCGAAGCACTTGATAAGCATTCTAAAAGCATTCTATGTAGGAGATACCGTAGAGATGAAGAGATGGAAAGGATGAAAGCAGAGAGCAAATCCCTAAAGAAAGGAGTTGGGGAATAGGGGAAGATAGAAAAATTATATTACAAGTGTAATGGATCGAAAGGAAATGGATCGGAATGCGTCTACATTACAGTTGTAATGTAGATGGTTCGAATAAACATTTATTACAGACGTAATGTAGTGAGATTGTATATTTTTAAATATTTTAAGTATTAGCATATATTATAGTGAAAACCAGTATTTTACGTTTAAAATAGAATCTATTACTTTAATATCATATAGATAGACTGGATGCTTTATGTAGTATAGTTGTTAAAATACAGCTATTTCAACAAGTTATATGTTATTATATCAGTATGTTAGTGTATGTAATATCATTTAATACTTGAATATATGTTTATCTATAAAATTTGATCTAATCGCACTTAGTATGCTGTATATTAATGTATTGCATAATTTCATTCATTGGATAAACCTATAATTAGTTGATACACTGTTTGTTTACTCTAAATAGATGAGCTAAATTATGTGGATATTACAAAAGTAACATTCGTACAATTACATCTGTAATTTGCATTTCTCCACTTAATTAGTTACATTTGTAACATCATTCATTACGATATGCAAGATAGATTTAAAAAACTTTTAGAGGAAAAACAATTAACAGCTACTCGTTTTGCTACCTTGATCAAGGTAAATGCTTCTGCAATGTCGCATATATTAAACGGACGCAGTAAACCCAGTTTTGATCTGATGAATCAAATTGTTCAAGTTTTTCCAGATATTAATTTGAATTGGTTGGTCTCCGGAAAGGGAGATATGTATAATGCTTTACCCAATGAAGTAAAATATCAGGTAGTACAAAAAAATCTATTGGAGGAAGAGAAAAAAGAAAAAGCGGAAGAGAAAAAAACGGAAGAAGTTGGAAATAATCTGCAATCTCCACTTCCGGAGCAAGAAATAGTGTCTGCCATAACATCTACACCGACACAAAAGAAGGTCAAAAGAATTATTCTATTCTTTGAAGACGGTAGTTTTGAAGATTATGCCAAATAAGATTTCTTCGTTTATTGGTTGAATTGTTTGGGCATTTATCCCATCATATCTGATTGTTAAACGATTCAACCAATAAGCAAAGTAACAATTATATCATCCCTATAATATCTTTGACTGACTTAAATCCATTTTCATCCAAGTAAGCGTTGATCCCGTCTATCACTTTGACGGTAACGGTTGGATCAATAAAATTAGCTGTACCGATTTGTATAGCAGAGGCTCCGGCTAATAGAAATTCAATTGCATCAGTCGCACTCATAATCCCCCCCAATCCAACAACGGGAATTTTCACCACCTTTGATACCTGCCATACCATCCGTAAAGCAACCGGCTTCACGCAAGCTCCGCTTAATCCTCCAGTCACCGTACTCAATACCGCTTTACGTCTCTTAGCGTCTACTGCCATACCCAACAGGGTATTGATGAGCGAAACCGAATCAGCACCTTCGGATTCTGCCGCCAACGCAATTTCTCGTATATCGGTGACATTGGGGGAAAGTTTGACCATTAAATGTTTGTGGTAGACATTTCTGACGGCTTTCACAACTTCGGCAGCAGAGGAACAACTGGTACCAAACGCCATACCGCCTTCTTTCACATTGGGACAGGAGATGTTAAGTTCAATGCCCGGTATTTGTTCCAATGTATTTATTTTTTCAGCAGTAGCAACGTAATCAGCGATAGTAGACCCTGAAACATTTACAAGTATATTACTTTTAATTCCTTTAATTTCCGGATAAATGTGTTCAATAAAATAATCCACTCCCTTATTTTGCAGACCGACAGCATTCAACATACCGGAAGGAGTTTCCGCCATACGGGGGTAGGGATTGCCTTCCCGGTGATTTAAGGTAGTACCTTTTACGATAAAACCGCCTAAACGTTCCAGATCAATAAAATCTTGAAATTCAGTACCATATCCGAATGTACCTGAAGCTGTTAGAACCGGATTTTTCAGCTCTAAACCATTAATGTTTATATTTAAATCAGCCATTTTAAGTCATTTATATTAAATATTGGTCCATCTGTACATACACATTTATGACCTGCCCGTGTATCGTTAACACAACAAAGGCAAGCTCCAATTCCACACGCCATCATATTTTCAAGTGAAACTTCGCAATCAATATGTTTTGAATAGGCATACCGTGCAACTGCTTTCATCATCGGTTCGGGACCACAACAGAAAATATGATCGAATGGTTCATTTAAGATCGAATGTTGGGTAGGATACCCTTTTTCTCCCAACGATCCATCTTCAGTGGTATAGTATACAGTCGCATATTTTTCAAATTCTTCTTTCAACACAACATCTTGTGCCGTACGGGTTCCTATGAGGAGAACCGGTTGGATTTTCTTTTCCTTTAATTCCTTGGCTAAATGTAGGAGTGGAGCAATGCCAACGCCGCCGCCTACCAATAGACAACGTCCGTCAGTAGGTTGAGTGAATGAATTTCCTAAAGGAAGTATAATGTTCAACTTATCGTTAGGTTCCAATTCAGACAGTTTAGCCGTACCTTTACCGGCAATTTTAATCAATAAATAAAGCAATCCTTTCACCGGATCAACGTCGTGTACAGAAATCGGGCGACGAAGAAAAGTGGAAGGAGCATCTTCAATTTTTACATTTACAAATTGTCCGGCTTTTATTTCCGGTATTTCCATCGAGTGCAAGATCAGCAAAAAAGTGTCGGCATTCAGGCGACGTTTTTCTTTTACTGTAAAATCAATTATTTTTTTCATTCTGCTGTGTGATATGGTAAAATGGTTAAAGTAATATGTTGCAGCCTCAACTATCGGTCATTGATTATCATTTGGTTAACTTCTCTTTTAAATAATGTCCGGTATATGAATTTTCACATTGTGCCAAAGCTTCCGGCGTACCGGTAAATATGACCTGTCCACCGTTTTTTCCTCCTTCAGGTCCAAGGTCAATCACATAATCTGCACATTTGATGACATCCATATTGTGCTCAATGATTAAAACGGAATGTCCACGATTAATCAGTGCATTTAGGGAATCCATTAATTTATGAATATCGTGAAAATGCAGTCCGGTTGTCGGTTCGTCAAAAACGAACAGTGTAGGTGCTTCGTTTTCGCGACTGAGGTGATAGGCTAATTTCACCCGCTGGCTTTCGCCACCGCTCAAAGTGCTGGAAGATTGTCCCAATTTAATATATCCAAGTCCTACATCGACTAATTTCTGTAATTTATCTACGATGCTACGTTCTGCGTGTCCATTTTCGGATGTGAAAAATTCCAACGCCTGATTGACGGTCATCTCTAAAATATCGTATATATTTTTTCCCTTATAAGTAATTTCCAATACATCATCTTTAAAACGCTTGCCTTTACAGTGTTCGCATTCTAAATATACATCCGCCATAAATTGCATTTCTACTTTAATAATACCTTCGCCCTGACATTCTTCGCAGCGTCCTCCCGGTACATTGAAAGAGAAATGAGATGGTTTAAACCCCTGTGTTTTTGACAATTGCGCATCTGCATATATTTTTCGGATGTCATCCCAAGCTTTTAAGTAGGTCACCGGATTGGAACGGGTAGATTTACCTATTGGATTTTGATCTATAAATTCCACTGTGGTTATTTCCTGTAAATCTCCGGATAATTTATCGAATTGGAAGGTGCGGTTGGAATAATCCTCGTAATATTTTTTTAAAGCGGGGACTAAGATCGACTTGATTAAGGTACTTTTACCGGATCCGCTAACCCCTGTTACGGCTGTCATTACTTTTAAGGGAATATCAACTGTTATATTTTTGAGATTGTTTTCAGTGGCACCGGAGATCGTTATCTTTTTATCCCACGCACGCCGGACGGCAGGCACTTGAATGGTGCGTTGTCCGTAAATGTAATCCGCCGTCAGCGTATTAGCCGTCTGCATTGTTTTTATATTTCCCTGAAAAACGACTTCACCTCCCAAACGACCTGCTAATGGTCCGATGTCGATGATTTCATCGGCTGCTTTGATGATGTCTTCGTCGTGTTCTACGACAACGACTGTGTTTCCAATATCTCTTAATTTTTTCAACACGTGAATTAGTTGTCCGGTATCCCGTGAATGTAATCCGATACTCGGTTCATCCAAAATATAGAGTGATCCCACTAAGGCTGATCCTAAGGAAGTCGCTAAATTGATGCGTTGCGATTCGCCACCCGATAAAGAGGCAGAGAGGCGATTTAAGGTGAGGTATCCTAAACCTACTTCCAGTAAAAATCCCAGTCGGTTTTGAATATCCGGCAAAATCCGTTCTGCCACTTTGATTTGTGAAGGAGATAATTCTAAGTGATCGAAAAAATCTTTCAATTCGGATATGGGCATATCTACTAATTCGGGAATAGATTTCCCACTGATTTTTACATATCCCGCTTCTGTTTTCAAACGTGTACCGTGGCATTCCGGGCATCTTGTTTTTCCTGTATACCTCGCAATCATTACACGGTTTTGTATTTTATATTTTTGCGATTCCAGTTGTATAAAAAAATCGTAGATGCCTTTAAAATGATGAGATCCATTCCATAGTAGGTCTTTTTCTTTCTGACTTAATTCAAAATAGGGTTTGTGTACGGGGAAATCTACTTTGTGAGCGTTCCGAATAAATTCATTTTTCCATTCGCTCATTTTTTCTCCTCGCCAACACAAGATCGCTTCTTCGTATATACTTAATGATTTATTGGGTACAACAAGATCTTCGTCAATTCCCAAAACTCGTCCGTATCCCTCACATTTCGGACAGGCACCTAAAGGGGAATTGAAGCTAAACATATTTACAGATGGCACATTAAAACTCATTCCGTCTACCTCGAAACGATTTGAAAATAGACGAATTTGTCCTTCTATTTCAATAAAACATTCTCCATTTCCTTCGTAAATGGCCGTTTCAACTGATTCTGAGAGCCGGGATACGGTGTCACGTTCGTCATTGATGTTGATGCGGTCGATGACAAGATATACTTCATCATCCGCCGGAATTTTCTGATCCATTCGGATGATGTCGTCAATTCTTTGAAAATCATTGTTGATTTTTAAACGGGTAAATCCTTGATTCGTGAGAAGTTTTAGAGCATCCGGTTCGTGTAGGTTTTCGGGACGTGAAAGAATCATCGCTGTCTTTCCGGTATGTCCTTCGAGTATGTAGCGGGTAATATCGTCAACATTATCTCTTTTCACTTCTTGTCCTGAAACCGGAGAGATGGTTTGACCGGCACGTGCATAGAATAATTTGAGATAATCATATATTTCAGTGGAGGTGCCAACGGTGGAACGTGGATTGGAAGTATTTACCTTTTGTTCGATAGCGACTGCGGGAGGTATTCCTTTGATAAAATCACATTCAGGTTTGTTTAACCGTCCAAGAAATTGTCGAGCATAGGAAGATAAACTTTCTACATAGCGGCGTTGTCCTTCGGCATAAAGTGTATCAAATGCCAAAGATGATTTTCCGCTTCCTGAAACTCCGGTCATCACAATCAGTTTATTTAATTCTATCTTCAGGTCGATGTTCTTCAGATTGTGTACCCGTATACCCTTCAAATCTATGTATTGCTTGCTCATATTATCCATCACATTGATTGAACAAAGGTAATTAAAATGTTGCAAATCGGAAAAAATAAAAGCATCCCGTATAGGATGCTTTTAAATGTTTGGAATATGTTTGGAAATACGTTTATAGTCCGTTAATGACTTTGTTTAATTATTCGGAAACAACTTCGAACTGAACATCTACTTTCACTTCGCGGTGAAGTTTGATGACAGCAGAATAAGTTCCCACTTCTTTAATCTCTTTCAGCATAATTTTCTTTCTGTCAATATCAAATCCTTGAGCTGTCAGAGCTTCAGAAATCATAATATTGTTTACAGAACCAAATATTTTACCTGTGCTGCTGGTTTTTGTGCCTACTGTCAGCTTGATTTCGCTCAGTTTTGCAGCTAATTCTTCAGCTTCCGCTTTTAATTTAGCTTCTTTGTGAGCTCTCTGTTTTGTGTTTTCAGCAACAATCTTTTTAGCTGTTTCAGTAGCTAAAATCGCAAATCCCTGAGGGATCAGATAGTTACGACCATATCCGGGCTTTACGTTGATGATGTCATCTTTGTGACCCAGATTTGCGATATCTGTTAATAGTATAATCTGCATTTTGTGTCCTCCTTACTTTAAATTATTTCATCAAATCGGTTACGTAGGGCAACAAAGCAAGATGTCTTGCTCTTTTTACAGCAGTTGCAACTTTTCTCTGATATTTTACAGAGGTTCCGGTAATTCTTCTTGGAAGAATTTTTCCTTGTTCGTTCAAAAATTTCTTCAAAAATTCAGGATCTTTGTAATCAATGAATTTGATCTTTGCTTTTTTGAAGCGGCAGTATTTTTTCTTTTTAACATCTACCGTTGGGGGGGTCAGATATCTGATTTCACTTTCATTTTGTGCCATAGCTTATTTCTCCTCTTGTTTTGCTGCGTTTTTACTTCTTCTTTTTAAAGTATACTCGTAGGCATACTTGTCTAATCTGAACGTTAAGAAACGAATTACTCTTTCGTCGCGTCTGTAAGCAGTTTCTAGTTTGTCTACCAGTGCACCTTCTGCTTCAAACTGCAACAAGTGGTAAAATCCGGTTGTCTTTTTTTGGATCGGATAAGCCAACTTGCGAAGTCCCCAAGCTTCCTCGTGTTCAATTGAACCACCATTTTCGGTGATGGCGCCCTTGAATTTTTCTACCGCTTCCTTTATCTGGACATCAGATAAAACGGGAGTTGTAATGAAAACGGTCTCGTAATGATTCAACATAATTAATTGATTATTAGTATAAAAATAATTTATCGGCTGCAAAGGTAGTGTTTCGGACTGAAATAAGCAAAGAAAAATGGGACTAATCTTGTGATATATCCTCTGATTTTCCAATTCGATCGCTTAATAAATTTTTCTTTTATTTAATGCCTTGTGGTATTCGGCGGCATATTGATTGTGTTGCCGAAGGGTGCGTGAAAAATGGTGGGTACCCGAAAAATCACTCTTGGCACAAAAAAACATATATTCGTGGTGCTCATAATTTAAAACAGCATCAATGACTTGGGGAGACGGCATACGCACAGGACCGGGAGGAAGTCCTGTATTTTTATAGGTGTTATAAGGAGAATCTATTTCTAAGTGTTTATCTAAAATTCGTCGGAGCGAAAAATCGCCTAAAGCAAATTTTAAAGTCGGACAAGCTCCTAATTTCCATCCTTTATTTAAACGATTGATGTAGATGCCTGCGATGATAGGGAGTTCGCTTGTTTGATTCGTCTCTTCTTCTACAATAGAGGCAATAATAATTATATCCATAGGGGAGAAGCCTGATTGTTTTGCTTTCTCCAAACGCTCGGCTGTCCAAAATTTATGATATTCTGCATTCATTTTTTTGATAAAATCCACTGTTGTTGTATTCCAATAAATCTGGTAGGTATTAGGAATAAACATTGCTATAAAATTAGTGGGAGTGAAGCCCAATGCTTCCACATAATTACTATCTTGGGTTAATTTTAGGAAATCGGAAGAATCAATCGCAAGTTGCTTGGAGATAATGCCGGCAAAATCTTCCAGTGTACGGATGTTATTAAACGTAAAGTGAATCGGTTCTTGCCGCCCTGAACGCAACATATTAATTAATTGGTTGTTATTCATCCCATTTTGAATGCGGTAACGTCCTGATTTTACTGATTGAGTATATTCTTTTAATCTTGCAACTGTGCGAAGGGTGGTCGCATTTTTGATGTACTCTTTACTTTGCAGCGTGAGCAGAACTGTTTCAAAAGAATCATCTTCCCGAATGTAGATGATACCGTCATCTTTCACTACGGTGTTGGGTTGTAGGATAAAATAATAATATCCTATATAGATCATCGTGGCAGCGAGTATGAATGCCAGCAGGATACCCCATAATATTTTCTTCATAATTACTCTTCATTTCTAAAATAAAGTACATAATAATTCATATCCCGATCTGCATCATAACCTTTGCGAATATATTTCTTTTCGCCGTGAATATAAACGTGAAAGTTTTTATCTAATTTCAAGACGTGCTTAAAATATTTTTTCTCATCTTTTACAGCAAAATCCGATACGGGAAATTGATCGTTCAGATCAATATTTTGATCTGTTTCATATTGACACTTAAAGTTTTCAAACGCATTGATGACTTCGGGTTCCTGTACCACTTCTTCTTTAAAGCGTTCTTCAGAAAATACGTCAGAATCCTTAAAAAAATTGATGGAACGATTCAGCATATCTATTTGGTCGGCACGCGGTACGTCATTTTCCTGATTATAAATATCCTTTACAAAATTCTTGCAAAGATTGAGATAATTAGATGTTTGAAAATAACTGTCAGCACCTGCTTCAAGTCCAAGAAAATCACTTGTCCAATAAATAGCTTCCTTACTGTTTGTTTTGTCAAGGATGCAGACTTTGTAACCATTTTCACGGTTCATATTGAATATGATGCAGGCTTTATCCAGTTTTTTGATATTGATTCCTGATTCACTGGCTAATTGATATGTGTTTTGGTTCATTATAATTTTAAGAAAAGTATCTTTATTTTCAGATTTAAAGATACCGATTGCATCGCACACACCTTCTTCGATGTTACAATTTTTGAAATGAACGATGTATAATTCTCCGGATTTAATATTTGGATTATTGGATTGTTCAAATAAATGTTTGGCAATCTCTACCGATTGAAGATAAAATTCATTTTTTTCATCGAAAATAGTCGATACAGAGGCATAGACCGGATTGTTCATTAATTCTTCTTCATAAGGTAGAAAATGGTAATAGGCATCTTTTTTGAAAGCTGATAAAAAATAACTTTTCAATAAATTCACAATGTCAAGATCCTCCGGTAAGAAACAGGCATCTGATAATGTTAATTTTCCTCCCTCAAATTTATTGGCTACATTGTGGATTACAATATTGGTGATTTCACTATTTTCAAAATTCATCATAATATTGAGTAATATAAAAGATTTAATATTTCGTAGATGATCAGTGTTTAAAATATAAATATAAGCTAAAATCTAAAGTTTACACCTAAGTTCAGATTTTCTTTGAATTGTATTTTATTCGAATAATTCTCATCATAGATCGTTTCTGTATATATGGAAGCTCGCATAAAATAGTTGATCTTGAAATCAATGGTTAACTTCCAATTGGCAGTCAAAGGTAAAGTATGTTCTTCGTCGTCCTTTTTCTTATTATTGTTGTCGTAACTCCAGAATAAGGTGACTTCGTTGCGGACATCCATTAGATCGAAAAGATTGGTTATTTTACTACGCATATCAATACGGGCACCGGCATCTCTTTTAGCTCTTTTGCCTTTCTCAACACCATAACGCGTAGCACTAATTTTAGTTGTGTCACGAACAAAATTCCATTTACCGGCAATAGGGGAAATAAATAAAGAAAAATGATCGTTTGGTTTATAATCAAGTCCCAATGACAAGGTGAAATAGCCGGGACTCATAAAGTTGGCTACTAATTTTTTTTCTTTATCTTTGGGATATTCATAAGAACTAAATAACTGGGTTAAGGTATTGAATTGTGCCGTGTAATACCAATGTTTAAAAGCTTTTTGTCCCAATTTTGAATTTAACTCAAAACGATCCTCATTTTTACGAATGTCTTCACTGCCATTTTTCATAAAGCCAAAACGGTAATGCACCCAATTTTCCCAACTGGTTTTATTTCGGTTGTAATTCCAAAAATACCGTATATTGCTTAATAAGGAAAGTGAATTTTCACCACCACTTGCCCAATTAGCTAATTTTCCTTGACTCATAGCTATTTCTACCTCTGAATAATACGTCCAATAACGACGTCGTATTTCACCAAGTTTAGGCTTTTGTATTACAAAATATTCTTTTCCGGGTATATTGGGAACAGAATTTCCATTAACCATCTTTTTTCTCTCAATTGCCGGAGTTTGATAGACATCTTCATCTATATAAATTTTTAGTCGATGTCCTGAAGGCATTACCTGAATCCAAGTGCCAATGGTATCGCCTTGTTTATTAGCTGCCCAAAAACGATAGTATTTGCTGCGTCCGTTATTTACCCATAAACGGACAGAGTTGTCAGCCATACTCAATATTTCCAATAAAATAGAATCACGCCCGGCGTTTTTTAACCACACATAATTGGAATCCTGCCGAATATAATGGACAAATGTCTGCAAATCAGTATTCAGATAATCTTCATAATCACCTGTCAATAAATGTTCATTGTTTTTGTAAAACTCAATGCTGTCATAAGTGATTTGTTGTTGTAAGATTTCTAATGCCTGTTCTTTTTTAGGCATATTTTGCTGAGTATATTTTTTTAAATAGTCAACAATGTATTTTAATTTTTCATCTTCGGCATATTTTGTTAAAGTATTTATTGCATCACCAATCTGTGGATCAGAATAATGTTCGTTTTTTAAATTTTGTAAAGCGTAGCGTACGCTCGGATTTTCTAAAATCCGATTATTCAGATTTTTCTTGTACAAATAAATAGGGTAAGCCGAATTTCTATTAGATAGAGAAACAGGTCCGGACAAGTAAGATCGAATCTCCATCACTTCAGGATATAGTAATTGGGCAGATAGAGATTCAATACAAAATAAAATAATAAAAAATGGGAAAATATATTTCATAAAATAATAACCTTTAAATAAATTATTTAAAAGGAGAATCCGGTTCTTTTGCCATATGAGAATAACTAAGTCTATCAACTAATTTTGGAATCCATTTATTTAAAAATACAGCTAATTTACCTTCAACGAAGGTCATTATAATTTCTCTTTTTCTCTTCTGTATACCTTTAACAATAATAGCAGCACATTGTTCTGCTGTCATCATCTTACTTTCATCTCTGGGACTTTCTCCTTGCTGTCTCCCTGCTGCATTTAAAGCAGTTTTACGAATATTAGAAGCAGTGAAGCCGGGAGCAGCCACCATTACGTGAAGTCCTTTTTTCAAATATTCAACCCGTACCGTATCTAAAAATCCCCGCACAGCAAATTTACTGGCAGCATAGCCCGTACGTCCCGGCAGTCCAATAAATCCAGCTATTGAAATAATACCCACCAAACTTCCTTTAGATTTTAACAGATAGGGTAATGCATACTTTGTACAATATACGGTTCCCCAAAAATTAACATCCATTACTTTATGGAGGACATTCATATCGAGATCTTGTAATAATGCACGCATAGAAATGCCTGCATTATTAATTAATATATCAATCTGCCCAAAGTGTGCATAGGTTTGTTCTATCAGTTCTTTGCAAGCAAATTCTTTCGTTACATCTGTACGTATTGGAAGTATATCGGTACCAATTTTCTTTAAGTCTTGCTCAATAATCAATAATTCCTCAAGATTTCTAGCAGCAATAGCAATTTTTGCTCCCTGATGTGCTAATTCATATACTAAAGCCTTACCAATTCCGGAAGAAGCACCAGTAATAATCACAACTTTATCTCGCATAATAAGTTTTATTAGAAATTGATGATCTGACAAAGATAGTAAATATTGTTTATATTATACAGTTCAATAGCTATGATGTTTCCATTGTTTATTATGTCCCATAATTTATATTATGTAAAATAATGAAAATTATAAACGACAGGTTGAATGATATTTATGCAAATATACTGATAATCACAAACAGAGCGTAACAAATTATTTTGCTACGCTCTGTTTGTGATTATAAATTATAAATATTAGAATAATCTTTTAAAATACGGTCATTGCATTTGATCGATCTTTGTTTTAATCTCTTCATACTTCTGCTGGTATTTCGCATCAGTATTTCTTAATTTAAAATAAAGTTCTTTCAATGTTGACATCGTATTCTTTTCATTAGGACTTAATTCTAAAGCTTTTTCAAAGAATGGAATAACAGATGCATAACCTGCATATACCTTTTCCAATTCTTTGTTGTATTCGTTTACATCTACAATATCAAGTACTTTTTTATGGAAATTAATCACTTCGGTCAATTTAATATTGCCGAGATTGTATTGAGCTAAAAAGTCTTTCGGATCAATAGCCAATGCTTGTTTGTACATTGTTTCAGCTTTCTCAGGTTGTAACATTTTTTCATATAATGTACCTTTTGCTCTATAAAAAGAAGCATTCTTGGGGTCTTGTTTAATGGCTGCATCCAAGTATATTTCCGCTTTTTCGGGTTGCCCGCCTAATAAATAGTAGTTGATTAATTCAACCAACATATATGAATTATCTGGATAAAGTTCATATCCTTTGTGAAGATATTTGACAGCTTCTTCTTCTTTACCTTGTTCTTTCAGAACATTTGCTAACATAGCATAAGTACGCGCTGCCTCATAATTATATTTCAATGTTTCTTTGTAGTATTTTTCAGCATCCTGTAAGTTACCAGCTCTTTGTGCAGAAACTCCCGCATTGAAAATAACAGCAGTATCTACTGCAGCCGGTTGTCCTTTGGTTACAATAGGTGAATTTTCAATAGAAAGGACTTTCTTAAAAGCCACTAAAGCATCTTTAAAATTATCTTTGTTGTAATGTTCTACAGCTTGATTGGTATAATCAATAATTAAGTTTTTATATTGGGTTTCCAACTTATCTGTGTACTTGTTTTTAACATCCAATTCGATTACTTTTTGAAATGCATCCCAAGCAATATTCAATGCATTGGCATCTAAATTTTTGTACTCTTTCAGAGGACTTTCAAAGATAGCTTGATAGATTTGTCCTTTCACAAAATAGGCTTTGTCAAAATCAGCACAGGCTTCGTGTTGAATGGCTTCGTCAATTAATTTTTTTGCTTGATCTAACTTTCCAGAAGTAAAATAACTGGTTGCCTGAGTTACTTTTCCTTTCTGTGCATAAGTAAAAATCGCACAAAAAAGTAAGATCATAATGAATGATAGTTTTCTCATACGTATAAAATATTATATTAATTTATTCATTTTCACGTCTTCAACGTGTAATAGGTTACATTTATACTATTCTTCTGTATTATTTTCAGTAGCATCCTCTTCCCCATCCTTCTCCTCTATTTCTATGTTTTCTTCATCTTTAGCAGCAGAAACTTTTGCCACCGCAGCTATTGAGTCATCATTTTTCAGATTAATCAATTTGACACCTTGAGTGTTACGTCCCATTATTCTTAATGAGGCAACATCTAAACGGATGGTCAAACCGGAACGATTGATAATCATTAAATTATCTTCATCCGTTACGTCAATTAATGATATCAGATGACCCGTTTTTTCTGTCAGATTAATGGTTTTTATACCTTTACCTCCACGATTCGTAATTCGATAATCTTCTATTGCAGAGCGTTTTCCATATCCATTTTCAGAAACAACCAGTATGTTAGCCTCTGTTGGTTCTACACATACCATTCCGATTGCTTCATCTTCTGGAGTCATCCAAATGCCTCTAACACCTGAAGCCGTACGTCCCATTGGACGAACTTTAGATTCAGGGAAACGGATTGCTTTTCCGGATTTAACAGCAATCATAATATCATCTTCACCATTTGTTAGTTTGGCTTCCAATAATTGATCACCATCTTTAATGGTAATAGCATTTACTCCATTTTGCCGCGGACGAGAATAAGCTTCCAATGTCGTCTTTTTGATAATACCTCTCTTCGTACACAATACAATATAGTTAGTATTTATATATTCTATATCTTTTAAATCAAACAAATTGATGTAAGCTTTTACTTTATCTGAAGGCTCAATATTCAATAAGTTCTGAATAGCTCGTCCTTTCGATTGCTTTGTTCCTTCTGGTATTTCATATACTTTCAACCAAAAACATTTTCCTTTCTCTGTGAAGAAAAGCATTGTGTTATGCATTGTTGCCATAATCATATGCTCCAAGAAATCTTCATCACGTGTTGCTGATCCTTTAGAACCAACCCCTCCTCTGTTTTGGACTTTATATTCTGATAAGGGAGTACGTTTGATATATCCCATATGTGAGATCGTAATCACCATTTCATCGTCGGCATAGAAATCTTCCGGATTAAATTCTTCTGAAGCATAAACAATGTCAGTCCTTCTTTCATCTCCGTATTGCGCTTTGACTGCCAATAATTCATCTTTAATTATCTGCATCCGCAATTCTACGTGAGAGAGAATATCATTTAAATGTGCAATTAATTTTTCAATTTCATCGTATTCAGCTCTTAATTTCTCTTGTTCTAAGCCGGTTAATTGTCCTAAACGCATTGCAACAATGGCAGCTGCTTGTTTGTCGGTTAAACTAAAACGCTCCATTAATGCCGTCTGTGCTTCGAGTGGTGTTTTAGAAGCTCGAATTAAACGAATGACCTCATCAATATTGTCTGAGGCAATGATTAAACCTTCTAAAATGTGAGCTCGTTCTTCTGCTTTTCGCAATTCAAAACGCGTACGGCGAATAACAACATCGTGACGATGCTCTACAAAATAACGAACAATTTCTTTTAAATTTAATAATTTCGGACGTCCGTGTACCAGTGCAACATTGTTTACTCCGAAAGAAGATTGTAAAGCTGAATGCTTTAATAATGTATTTAATACAACATTGGAGATTGCATCTTTTTTAATATCAATAACGATACGCATACCCTCTCGGTCTGATTCATCATTGATATTGGAAATTCCATCAATTTTCTTGTCATTAATTAAGTCCGCAATGCGTGAAATCAATTCAGCTTTGTTGACCATATAAGGAATTTCGTGTACAATGATCTTTTCACGACCATTAGGTGCTATCTCAACAGATGTTTTTGAACGAATCACGATACGTCCTCGTCCTGTCAGATAAGATTCCCGAACACCACTGTATCCATAAATTGTTCCTCCTGTCGGGAAATCAGGTGCCTTAATGATTTTTATTAAATCTTCTATATCTATATCATTGTTATCAATATAAGCACAAATGGTGTCAATAGCGTTTACAATATTATGTGGTGGCATATTAGTGGCCATTCCGACAGCAATACCAGAAGCTCCATTGATTAATAAATAAGGAATTCGGGTTGGAAGCACACTCGGTTCTTTTAATGAGCCGTCAAAGTTGTCATCCATATCTACGGTATCTTTATCTAAATCAATCAGCATATCTTCCGTGATCTTAGACATACGAGCCTCCGTATAACGCATAGCCGCCGGACTATCACCGTCTACAGAACCAAAGTTTCCTTGTCCATCAACCAATGGATAACGTAACGACCATTCTTGTGCCATACGCACCATCGCCATATATACAGAACTATCGCCGTGTGGATGGTATTTACCAAGTACTTCACCGACAATTCTAGCTGATTTTTTATAAGGCTTATTGGAAGCAATACCTAATTCTTCCATTCCAAACAACACTCGTCTATGTACCGGTTTTAATCCGTCTCGTACATCCGGTAAAGCTCTTGAAACAATCACCGACATTGAATAATCAATATACGATGATTTCATCTCCTCTTCAATGTTGATTTTAATTATTTTTTCTCCGCCGTTTTCCATCTATATTTAAATTACTGTTAATCATTACAATAAAAAGAGAAAGCGTACAGTTTTCCCTCTTTGATTCAAAAATCATACAAATGTAATAAATTCAACTGTTATTAAAAGAAATTTATCATACTTTTTCGGGTATTTCAATCTCGAAAGTGTCATAAGCTAATCTGACATTTGTAGGTAATTCTTTAGATATTTCTTTCTCTAATCCCATCTGGTGACCGATATGCGTTAGAAATGCACATTTCGGATTTACTTCTTTGATGACAGTCAACGCTTCTTCCAAATTAAAATGAGAGATATGTTTTTCCTTGCGAAGAGCATTGATTACAAGATACTCCACCCCCACCAGCTGCTCCATCGATCGCTTTGAAATAATTTTAGCATCCGTAATGTAAGCGAAATTATTAATTCGAAAACCTAATACAGTCATTTGATAATGCAAAACTGGAATTGGAATAATTTGAATATCATCAATATAAAAAGGAGCATCTTCAATGATGTGATAATTTATTTCAGGCACACCCGGATAGCGAAATGCTGCAAAAGCATAAGAAAAATCTTTATAAACTATTTCTCGAGTTTTTTCATTTCCATAAATATCTACAGCTGCTTGTTTTACCCAATTGAACGCACGAACATCATCCAATCCTCCTATATGATCTTTGTGGCTATGTGTCAATAAAATAGCTCGAATATCTTTTACGTTATTTCGAAGCATTTGATAACGGAAATCCGGACCTGCATCGAAGATGATTTTTTGCCCGTTAATCTCCAACATTGCCGAACATCGTAATCTTTTATCGTGTTTATTGTCCGATTGGCAAACAGGACAATTGCAAGCGATCACCGGAATTCCCTGTGATGTACCGCTTCCTAAAATGGTTAATTTCATAAAATATTAAATCCATTTATTTGTGTTATTCTTGCTATACAGTTACAATAAGAGAGTTATAGCCCCTAAATATTAAACATTCATTCAATTTGTCCTGACAAAGGTAACATATATTGCAAAATTGATGTTACCTTTGAGCAGAAAAGCAATAGATATATTTCAATGATGGGGAAACTGTTTTTGATACCAAATACTTTAGGTGAAACTGATATTTGTGGTGTAATACCTTCCGAAGTTATTAGGATAATTGAAGGCATCATAGTCTTCGCGAGCGAAAATCCTAAAAATACACGGCGTTTTCTAAAAAAGATCAATAAAGATATAAATTTAGAAGATTTGACCTTTCTTGAATTGAATGAGCATTCTGATCGGAAAGAAATTGAGTCCTACCTCCCTTGGTTGGAACGTGGGGATGTCGGCATTATTTCAGAAGCCGGCTGTCCGGGAATTGCTGACCCCGGTGCAGAATTAGTTGCCTTAGCCCATCAGCATAATTATAAAATTGTCCCTCTTGTTGGTCCCTCCTCCATTTTACTGGCTCTGATTGCTTCCGGATTTAATGGACAAAATTTTTCATTTAACGGTTATTTACCTGTAAAAGGAAATGAGCGTCCCCGTGCTTTAAGGAACTTTGAAAAACAATCGGCAGCAGAGAATCGCACTCAGATTTTTATTGAAACGCCTTATCGTAATCAAAAACTTTTTGAAGAAATATTACAGACCTTGCATCCTCAAACTCTTCTTTCAATAGCCTGTGATATTACTACTGAAAATGAGTATATTAAAACGATGTCTATACAGGAATGGAAAAAGCAAAAACCAGATATAAATAAACGTCCGGCCATCTTCTTGATCTATGCTTCTATTCATAAATAAAATTGAACAAAAATATATAATCTATACCCACACACGCTATGTGTTGGATGATAGATTATATCTTATATTTATGTAAGCTATTTTAAATAGCTTACATAAATCGTCTAAAGAATTAAGCGGCTTATTTGAAATATCTATTATAAAGACCTTCAAATCCTTTACCGTGGCGGGCTTCATCTTTACACATTTCGTGTACTGTATCGTGGATCGCATCCAAATTCAATTTTTTAGCTAAAGTAGCAATGCGTTTTTTATCTTCGCAAGCACCAGCTTCTGCTTCCATTCTCTTTTTCAGATTGGTTTTAGTATCCCATACACATTCTCCTAACAATTCACAGAATTTTGATGCGTGTTCCGCTTCTTCAAAAGCATAACGTTTAAAAGCGTCCGCTATTTCGGGATAACCTTCCCTGTCAGCCTGACGGCTCATTGCCAAATACATACCTACTTCTGTACATTCGCCTGTGAAATGAGCTTTTAAACCTTCTACGATTTCTGCGTCAACACCTTTAGCCACACCGATAGTATGCTCATCAGCAAAATTCAAAGCACCTTCTGATTCAACCAATTCCTTGAATTTGCTTCTTGGCACTTTACATTGAGGACAAAATTCAGGAGCTTCTTCCCCTTCGTGTACATAACCACATACTGTACAAATAAACTTTTTCATAACGATTTTATTTAATTGATTCATATTATTTAGCAAGATTTCCTTACTATTTTATTTTTCTCTTTACAATTTTTACAATAACCTTTATAATATAAATGAACTTCAGTCACCTCCAATTCTCCAATTTGTTTCACCTCTAACAAGTATGTGTCCTCAAGTGGAATGTCATACACGTTACCACAACTGGAACATTGAAAATGCGCGTGACAGGAAGTATCTATATCAAAACGTACATTTTTTTCATCAATAACCAATGCCTGAACAGCTCGTTGCTCCATAAAGAGTTTTAAGGTATTATACACCGTTGTTTTTGATAAAGTTGGAACTTTTAAATACAAGGCACTATATATTTCATCCGCCGTAGGATGAATCCGATGCTCCATTAAATAATCAACAATAGCCATCCGCTGTACGGATGGTTTAATGCCAAAACTTTGCAAATATTTTTGAGACTGTTCAAGTGTATTCATTATTTATTTGTAATAATTACAATTTTAAAACGAATACAAAATTAGATTTTTTTTGAATAAAAACAAATAATAATTCTCTTATTTTTAAAAATTAATTTTCAATATTCTTGCTGCTATTTTCAATTTATTTGTAGTTTTGCACTATGTTTTTTTTAGGAATTTCGGCACACTTATTTATTTACCTATTGGTTCCTGCTTTTTTAGTAGTATGTTTCTATTTTAATGGCATACCCGGTAATTCGGAAGTTATAACATTACTTCCGAAAGTTATTATATACGAATCACCCATCCACAAACAATCTCCACTTAATACATACGTATTCAATCGCATAGAGCAAAATTCAGTTATACAAAAAGAGAGTGATCCTCTTCCTGAATTTTCACTTCTATCAATGATTGTCATTTCATTTCCAGTGTTTTACACCTCTCCTTTCCTTGTTAATAAAGCCTTACGTGCTCCTCCCGTATATTGATTTAAATACAAACAGATTATCTGTTTTCTTACGTAATATCGAAATATAATTACCTAAAACCATTAAGTATGCGTTTTATTATCAGTATACTCCTGCTCCTATTCTCTGCAGGTATATACGCCCAGCGTGCTACGTTATTTTCTACTGACGACTCTACCTACAATGTCGTAAGAGAGTTACGGGAAGTTATTGTCACCGCTGAAAAAAGAGAATTGAACCCCGGAAATATACCGACAGCTTTAACGGTCGTCACTTCTCGAATGATTCCAGGTGAAAACAATCCAGACTTACGGAATATATCAGGTTTAGTCCCTAATTTCTATATGCAGGAAGGAGGTTTAAAGCTTTCCACCCCCCTTTACATTCGAGGGATTGGGACAGTATCCGGCACTCCTCCTGTTGGTCTTTACGTAGATGGAGTTCCGGTATTCGATAAAAATGCTTTTGTCTTTGATTTATATGATATCAAGCAAATAGAAGTATTGCGTGGACCTCAAACCACCCTTTACGGACGTAATAGCATAAACGGTCTGATCCATATCAGCACAAATAATCCAACCAATCAATTTTCCCTCCAGGCAAAAGTTGGCTATTCCAGTTATTGCTCGCAAAATTACAATTTAGTAATGAATGTACCATTCAAAAAATTGTATAATAAATTGTCCTTTTCATATAATAAATCAGATGGATACTTCAAAAACAAATATGAGGGAAACCGAAAATCCAATCCGTCGGATTCCTATAACATCCGATATCAAGGATGCCTATATACTCTAAAAGAATGGAAGATAGCCTTCGGTGCAAATTATAATAATTCATTTGATGGAGGTTACGCTTATGCAGCTGTTGACTCATTGAAAGCCCACCGCTATACCGTCAATTTTAACTCTCCTGCCTCTTATGATCGAGATTTACTAACTTCTTATCTGAATCTGAAAAAAAGCGGAAAACAAGTCGCTTTTAATTCTGTTACCTCTTATTCTTGGTCGAAAGACAAACAATTGCTGGATGCGGATTTTACTTATTTAGATGTTTTTGATAATGTTAAAAAATCACATCAAAACCTTGTCACACAAGAACTCAACTTACAATCTGTCACCTCCCGACACATTGATTGGACCATTGGAACGTTCGGATTTTATAAGAATTTAACCAATACCTATTTAGCTACCTTTGGTAAAGATAAAGCCTATTTATTGCCTTTACCATTGGAAAAAGCTAAATACTACAATCAAACCGCTACTTGGGGAATCGCCGGATACGGACAGATTACTCTCAAAGAATTATGGCCGGGGATGTCTGTTAGTGCTGGAATCCGCTATGATTATGAAAAATCAAATCTAACTTATAACGATAGTTTATTATATACCGGATTTTCTAAATACGACAAATATCATTTCACTGATGAAAGCAGTGATTTCAAAACTTGGTTGCCCAAATTCTCATTTCTACAAAAATGGAATGATGCACTTTCCCTTTATGCCACTGTTTCTAAAGGGTATAAAGCCGGTGGCTACAACATCATCGTCAATGAAATGAGCTCTCAATTAGTAGATCTTGGCTATAAAGAAGAAAAATTGTGGAATTACGAATTAGGTTTAAAATATTTCAGTCCATCCGGAAAATTCAATATAAATGCGGCAGCATTCTATATAGATTGGAGAGATCAGCAGATATTTGTTATGGGAATGATGGGTCCCAATATAAAAAATGCCGGAGATGCTCGCAGTATTGGTGGTGAAACAGATTTTCGCTGGGAATTTATCCCTCATTTCACCTACATTTTATCAGCAGGATATAGCAATTCAAAATACAATCATCATCTAAACAAAAATTTTGAAGGGAATCGGATTGTTATGGCACCAGAATTTACCGGAAATACGGGATTGATGTTTCAAAAAGCTGTCAAAGCCAATTGGTGTCGTTCTTTTGCTGCTTCTACTACCGTAACAGCTTTTGGCTCTCAATATTTCGATGAAGCTAATTTATTAAAACAGGAGCCTTATTTTCTGTGGAATCTTGATTTTTCAATATCCGGTAAATATATGGATTTCCACATTTGGGGTAAAAATATATTAGATAAAGCCTTTTTTACCTATATGCTAAATAATCCGGTAGGTCAAAAACTACCGCAATATTTCAATATGGGACAATCCGGTTCTCCTGCCCGATTTGGTGCTTCTGTTACTTTTAAAATTTAAATATTCACTAATTAAAAATGAATTTTTTATGAAAAAAATGATTTATTCAATGGTTATTCTTTTAACTGCAATCTGGTGTGTTTCCTGTGAGGACGAAAATGACGAAGCCGTAATTACCGGAAATTGGAATTATGAAAAACCATATTTCGAATTTGATTATGCCAAGGATTCAATAACGCTCAACTTTGAGAGAGAGCCCCAATCCATTGCTGTAAAAGATTTGAAACAAATGTTTATCAGAATGGCATCAGAAAAAATGGGAACATATTTTACCGGTATTGAATTTGGTGATAAAAACCGGATGAAGATAAATATAAAAATGCAAGGAGGGATTCCATACACATTAAATGCTGATTATAAACAGCTTGGAAATATAGTTCAAGTAACATTAGACTCAAACGACTTGAAACAACTAACTCACGGTGTTGCTCCTAAAATTCCGGCTATTAGCTTTAAATGTAATACGAATGGCAATCAAATGTTACTATATTTTGACCTGTCATATATAAAAACAGTCTATTCAATGATGTCTGATCAAATTATAAATATGGTTATTGGTATAATAGGTATAGATCTTAACGGCTTAAATGAAGGTCAGACAATCGCTATTAAAAAGAGGGTTGAAGAACAGATTATTGAAATTATGAAGAATACACAAAAATTAGAAATAGGATTTACGCTCAATCAAAAATTGTAAATGTTTCAAACAAAGAGAAAACGGTTGGGACATCAAATTCCAACCGTTTTTCACAAGAATAATATAACCTAATCTAAAAAATATCGTATAAATAAATAGTAAACAATCTCTCAAAATTTTAAATTATGAAACCAGACTCTTGCAATTGTGGCTTACTTTCCTGCAAAGAAGTAAATGCCAAAGATAAGGACAACAAATTCACCTTAAAGCCTCTTCCTTATGCGGAAAACGCTTTAGCTCCTTACATCAGTGAACAGACCGTGCGTTATCACTATGGGAAACACCTCGCGGCTTATATTGACAATACCAATAAATTGAAAGCCGGTACAGAATTGGATGATCGGATGATCCACGAGATTGTTAGAAAATCATCCGGCAGTTTATTCAATAATGCAGCTCAGGTTTTCAACCATTATTTTTATTTTGAGGCCCTACACGCTTCCACCCAGGAAATGCCACAAGGTAAATTATTAGAATTGATCAATAAGAATTTTGGAAACTTTGAAGACTTTAAAGAAAAGTTTGCACAGGCTGGAACTTCTTTATTCGGTTCCGGTTGGGTGTGGTTGATCAAAGAAAGTGAAAAACTTGAAATCATACCAGCTTCCAATGCTGATAATCCGCTTAAATGCGATAAATATCCTCTCCTTACGATGGATGTTTGGGAACACGCTTACTATCTCGATACTCAGAATGCCCGAGCTAAATACATCGAAAATTTTTGGAATGTTGTCAACTGGAAAATAGTTGAACAAAGGATCAAATAATTGCCTATTTGTTGAATCGTTTATAGATGAAGTCAATTAAACGATTCAACAAATAAACAAATAAGCTATTTTTAATCTTTTACGATCTCCATTTCTTGGATCAAATGCCCAGCTCCCGCTACCTTGTCAATAACAAAAAGGACATAACGAATATCGACTGAAATATTGCGACAAATTTCAGGATTATATTCTATATCCGACATCACTCCATCCCAAGCTCTGTCAAAATTCAAACCAATTAAATGTCCCTCGGCATTCAACACCGGACTACCTGAATTTCCACCTGTTGTGTGGTTTGTTGCGATAAAACAGACCGGAATATTCCCCTCTTGTGTATAAGGTCCAAAATCCTTATTTTTATAAATATCCCTTAATATCTGGGGAACATCATAATCATAAATCTTCGGATTATCTTTTTCCATAATACCATTAAGAGTCGTATAATGTTTATAGCGCACCGCATTACACGGCGAATAGCCTTCTACTTTACCGTAAGCAATCCTCAGGGTAGAATTTGCATCCGCGTAGAACGTTTTTTGAGGCTGCATTTCCATCAAGCCCTTCAACCAAGTTTCATTCAATACCGTTATTTCTTTTTCAATCAAAGATAATCCTGGATAAATTTTATCCGAAAATAACTGATCCATAGAAACTGCCAACAAATAAGCTGGATCTTTCTCTAATTTTTTATAAGATTCAGCATCACTCCGATTTATGAAATCAGTCAATTTCTCCTGATTTGCAAAAATTGATTTGTTAAAAATAGACATTGCATACGCCTCTACTCCTTTTTTTTGCATAGCTGCTTGTACTTCTAAAGGTATCCACTCTTTGGGTAGATTCTCGTTGTACAATTTCAGCATTTCAACCAAAATCTTTCTATCAGTAGCTGCATCGTAATCCTTATAAAATTCATCAGCCATATTTTTTAACGCTTCTTTATTAGAAACGAAATCAGCTTGTTTCATCCATTTATAAACAGAAGCTTCCCAACCGATAATTTCAGCCCCTTTTTTGCCCGCTTCATTTAAATAAGAAGAGGCAAGTATTAAATCTTTTCTTTCGTTATATAATTGTTTATATCTATCCAATAATGTATTATACTCCTGTTTTTCAGTAGCCCAATTTTGAAATTTCTCTTCTAACTTTTGCTTATTTGCCACCGTATTGAATCTTTCCAATCCTTTGGTTTCTCCCTGCCACTTTTTCCAAGCATTTGCAACACTCGCAGCCTTAGCCGCATATTTAATACGTAAAAGTTCATCCGATTCCATCGCATCATTCATTACATTTAATTTAGCTGTGCGGATAGCAATTTTATGAGGATTCTCAATTTGTTGAATTTGCTCTACAGCATACGAGGTTAAGTACTCATTAGTTGTACCCGGATAACCAAATACCATTGTAAAATCACCTTCTTTCACTCCTTTGGTCGATATTTTAAAAAAAGAATCAGGCTTATAGGGCTTATTAGCAGGTGAATAATCAGCCGGTTCATTATTTGCATTTGCATATATTCTCAATACAGAGAAATCACCGGTATGACGGGGCCACATCCAATTATCTGTATCACCACCAAACTTTCCAATGGCAGAAGCCGGTGCACCCACTAAACGGACATCCTTATAAATTCTAAATACAGACATAAAATACTGATTTCCATTAAAATAAGGCTTTATATTTACCATTAAATCACTCCCCTTCATTGCCTTTTCTTCCAAAGCCTTGCATATCTCGGCGATTTTTTTAGATCGCTCACTTGCTGTCATCTCCTTTGTCAATTGTGAATGAATCTGATCGGTAACATCTTCCATTCGCACCAAAATAGAAGCAGTAATTCCCGGATTTGCCAGTTCTTCTTGTTTATTCTTTGCCCAAAAACCATCTTTTAGATAATTGTGTTCCAAACTACTGTGTGATTGGATCATATCGAATGAACAGTGATGATTGGTTACCACTAATCCTTCACTACTTACCAAGTTTCCGGTACAAAAATGAGAAAACGGTCGTCCCGCTTTTCCCAATCCGATCACCGCATCCTTTAAAGATGCCCTATTGATCGCATAAATATCTTCAGCCGTCAATTTAAAACCTTGCTTCTGCATTTCCTCAATATTATATTTCTTCAACAACATTGGGATCCACATTCCTTCATCAGCAATGCATCCTGTCCAACTAATAATAAAGGATAAAATTAAAAACATCAATTTTTTCATCATATAACTTTTATGCTTATTTAAATAATAATTTCTTATTTTGAATTTACCACTGAATTCTTATATCAATTTCTTCGAGCAGAAGTATTCAAAAAAAGGTTTAAAAATACTTCAACGTCTCATAAAGTTTCTGTATAGGCAACCCCATCACATTATAAAACGAACCGTCAATTCGTTCAATACCAATATAGCCGATCCATTCTTGTATTCCATACGCTCCCGCTTTATCAAATGGTTTATAATGATCAATATAATAAATGATCTCTTCATTCGTTAAATTCTTAAAATAAACATCTGTTAAAGCTGAAAACGACTTCTGTTGTCTAACAGTTGTCAGGCATACGCCAGTTACAACCGTATGTTTATGTCCTGACAATTGGTGAAGCATTTCAATCGCATCCTCCCGATGTGCTGGTTTACCCAATGCCTTCGTACCCAAACAAACAATTGTATCAGCTGTAATCAACAACTCATCCGCTTTCAATTCATTTTCAAAAGCCTTTGCTTTCAAATATGCCAAATACTCTGGTATTTTTTCCGTTTGCAATTCCTTTGGATATATTTCTTCCGTATGCTTCAACCTTACTTCAAATTTAAATCCAGCCTCCTCCATCAATTGATGGCGACGCGGAGATGCCGAAGCCAAAATTATTTTGTAATCCATAAATTTTTAAATCGACTTAAAATCATAAAGATACACATATTATAAAATCAATCATAAATTTAATCACTAAAAATCATATTGAAAAAATGTTTCAAAAACAGACTAAACCCTATGCACAACACCATAATCAAACGAATCATACCTAATTGTAATCGCCGATTTTCTTTCTTTCCGTTGATCAATAGTAAATAAATAGCGTAAGGTAACAAGATAGCCACAATTAAATAAATTAGCATTGCGAAAGAAATAGTAAATTCAATATAATAATATAAAACGACGGATGCCATCGCTGTTAAAACTAAAAAGGTAATTATATGAATGGCTGTCTTTTTTCCTAATTTTACAGGGATTGTATTATTCCCATTTTCCCGATCACCCTCCACCGTATATATATCTTTATTGATTTCATAAATCAAAATATTCAAAAATATAAACCAAGAAAAACAAAATACCCAATTGAACATATAGACAAAATTGGTATCTGTTTTAAGTAAAATATCAGCGTATGCCATATTTAATAGCGGAATTTCATAAACAATTGCACACACAGGAATTAATGAAGCTAAAATCCCCACCAATATATTTCCAACCATAAAGTATTTCTTATACGATGACGAATAAAACCATAAAATGCCAGATACCAATAAAAACAAAATACCTATTTTCCATACCCCCACAGCAAATCCAAGATAAAAAGCAATACCGACTGCTATTACATTCAAAATAGAATGCAAGATAATTGCAGCTCTTCGACTGACACTTCGTCCAACAACTACATTTTTCACTCCGGAAATTCGGTCGCTTTTTGTATCAAAATAATCATTGATTACGTAAGCACCGGATATTAGGCAACAAACTGAAATGACTGATAAAGAAAATGCCCAATGAGTCATTTGGAGGGTAAAATCATTAATTTCCAACATAGGAAGAATAACAAAATACCGCATCGCATACATCGTCAAAGCTGCAAAAGCAATAGTTCGTATTCGTATTAACCGAAGAATTTCCAACATAAATATTTATTATTTAATCATTAACTTTTCCACAGCGAAAAGTATTTTTTTTATTAGTCTCCGTGAGCTAACTATACACAAAAATATTCTTTACATACTTCTGACATAACAACTTGTATCCATCCAATCTCCTCTTGCCTTTAATACTTGCGAAATAACATCTCTGACACAACCGTCCCCTCCATTTACATCTGAAATATATCGGGCAACCGACTTAATCTCTTCACAAGCATTTAAAGGACATACCGGTAGTCCTACCCGTGTCATTACATTATAGTCAGGAATATCATCCCCCATATACATAATCTCTTCTGGCTGCAAACAATATCTTTCCTTAATTTCCTCAAACGCCTCAACTTTATTAGGAACTTTCAGATATATATCTTCCGGTTTTACACCCAATTTCATCAAACGTTCCTTTACTCCTGGAGCACCGCCTCCGGAAATAACAGCAATCACATACCCTTTACGGATAGTGTACATAATAGCATACCCATCTTTCGTACACGATGTACGAATCAATTCACCTTCAGGAGTTAAATTCATCGCCTGATGCGATAACACACCATCAACATCAAACACAAAAGCACGTACTTTTTTTAAATCGTCTTTAAAAAATCCCATCTTATATATTCTTTATTTTCTTTACATTACAATATTACTGTTGAACAACTTACCATAAACTCAACATTTCTGGTTTATCATCCGTTTCCGTCTTCAATTCTGCTTGTTTTACTACACTTTCACGAATTAAATCCGACATTTGAGTATACAAATTTAATAATTTCTGGTTATCTTTCAACAAATCCTTGTGCACATTTAGTATTCCTTCATCTCCCCTTTTGGCTGGTCCTGTTTGCGCATTTTCCGGTGACATTAGCATTACTTTATGAGCTGTTTCAAAAATCAGTGGTCGCAACAAACTGAAGTCTAAGCCTTCTTTTTCCAATAGATTTCCCGCAATTCCATAAAAATAGTTCACAAAATTATTTGCCAATACAGCAGCTAAATGCAGGTATTTTCGTTTTTCTGAAGATATTTCTTCCACCCTAATTGATAAAAGGCCAGCCATCTCTCGAAGCACCTGCATTACCTTCGTATCGGACGCTTCTATACACAAAGGGATCTCTCTGAAATCCAAATCCCGTTTCTTTGTAAAAGATTGCAAAGGATATAACACACCACAATGGGCGGAATAGGGTTTAAAAATATCCATTGGTAAACTGCCGGATGTATGAAGAACAATAGCCTTTTTATTTATCCGAATGCTCTTATATAAAGCAAACATCACATCATCACTGACACAAAAAATATAAATATCACCATCTGGATAAATCGCAAAAATATCCGATGTATAAGTAATCCCTGTTTTCTCACCCAACTCCCGTGCCGATTCAATACTACGACTGTATATTTGACACAAATTCATCCCTGATTTTAGTAAAGCAGGTGCTAAATGGTGAGCCACATTACCGGCACCGATCAATATAATTCTTTTATTTATCATTTCAAAATGCTATATTTTTAGGTTTAATTCGACCATCCTTCAAACAGTGAATCAGACGAGTACAAGCAGAACATATATCTTGATAGAAAATCTCACCGATCAAAACCAATTGACCATCTTTATACTCCAAGTGACGAAACTCACCGGAAGGATCTTCCCGATTCAACAAAAGTAAATCTCCACTTGGAATAAAAGTATGTGTCATCTGATTGCGAAGTTTATCATACAAGAAAAAACGATCATTCAGCAAACGATATTTTCCACCAAACAACACATTCACACCTTGTGTAAACCGATGAGCAGATTGTCCTTTCGCTTTCATCGGTTTATGATCTAAAAATCCTCCCAACACCTCAATAGCCTGTCCCATAAGGACAAATTGCATATAAGAAAGTCCGGCTTCTTGTAATTTGCCTAACTCCTGAACAATCACTTCATTCAGAAATAATTCGATTTGTTTGATTTGTTCTTCATTTTCCATAGATGCGCCCAAAATTAAGGTAAATTATTGAGAAACGGAAATCAAGTTTTTGTATCTTTGTAAAAAATATGGTCAATGTAGATTTAAAATAAGAACGATATGATTTTATTAAACAACAAACTAAACGATTTTCCTGAATTTTCTGAAAAGATATTTGAAGACAGCCTAAGCATATATGAAGTGATCCGAATTTTTAAAGGGAAACCTATCTTCTTAGAAGATAATTTAATAAGGCTTAACAACTCACTAAATAAATTAAACATAGATATTCAAATAGAAACCCTAAACATTCCCGATAAGTTAGATCGGTTTATCCGACAGGAACAGATTACGGAAGGAAATCTAAAGTATGTTCTTCATTTTACAACAAGCCATACCGATGAATATATTTTTCAAATACCTCATTCATATCCAACCGCTGAGGATTATTTACACGGAATAGCTACCATCACACATCCGGCTGTGCGAGAAAATCCAGGCGTAAAATATATTAACGCCAATCTGCGTACTCAAACGAATCAATTAATTCGCCAACACGGAGTATATGAAATCCTTTTAGTTGACAATGATGGTTATATAACAGAGGGGTCCCGTTCCAATGTATTCTTTATAAAAAATAATATCCTTTATACATCACCTCTTGAATATGTCCTTCCTGGCACTAGTCGCAAAAGAGTATTTGACATTTGTAATGAACATAAGATTTCAATAGAAGAAAAGAGAATCGCTTGCGATGAATTGAATGAATATGAAGCTGCTTTTTTAACTGGTACTTCTCCTTTAATTTTGCCTATTAATCGCATTGACAATATTGTCTTTAACCCAATTGATTCTCTATTACAAACATTGATGCAATACTATTTTAAATTAATCGGAATCTAAGAAAAATAAGAAAAAAGCATAGAGCAATTGTATTATAGTTATTTATACACTGATTACAAAAATAAAAAACAAATGATTCAGATATTTTAAGACGAATTGATACTTTAAAAGTAATCTTTTTCCTATTTTTGTAAAATAATTAATTGAAGGACGCTATATACAAAGTCCTGATATATAAAAATACGTTGTTATAATTGATAACATATATATGAAATACTTTATACTGATCCTTGTTATTGCTTTAATAGCCACATTAAGACCTTGGGAAATGAGTCTCGCCAGAGGCATATTTAAATTTCGACAAGATTCGACCTTGATAGCTTCAGCAAAATCTAAAGATGCCGTTAAGTTACTTCCTGCCAATCACGTTATTACAAATATAGATTCAGAATTGGAGATGACTCAAAAATTTGACAAGATCATCAACGATTTTATGCGCAAATGGGATATAAAAGGAGCCTCTTTTGCCCTAATGAAAGACGACCATTTAATATACAGTAAAGGTTATGGTTTTGCAGATGTAGAAACCAACACCCCAATGGATGTCCTCCATATATTCCGCATTGCTTCTGTATCTAAGCTACTCACAGCTGTTGCCATTATGAAGCTTCAGGAAGAAGGAAAATTATCACTTCAAAACTCGGTATTCGGTACGACTGGTATTCTCAACGATTCTATTTTCTCAGATTTTAAAGATCCACGCATCAAAAATATCAGTATAGAAAACCTATTACGGCATCAAGGCGGTTTCTCCATCGCATACGGGGATCCTATGTTTTGCCCCATCGAAGTTGCCAATAAAATGCACGTAACACCGCCAGCAGATCTAAACACAATGATCCGTTTCGTTTTATCTAGGCGATTAAGTTATGCTCCCGGAATGGGAACTGCTTATTCTAATATCAGTTATGGAATCCTATCTAAAGTAATAGAAAAGATTTCCGGAGAAGATTATGAATCTTATATAAAAAAACATATTCTATTTCCAGCAGGATGTTTCGATATGCATTTAGGCAAAAACCTATACGAAAATAAATTGCCCAACGAAGTGAAATATTATGAGGTTGCCAATGCTAATAAAATACCGGCTTGCAATGGCAGTGGTAAAATGGTGGCTCGCAGTAATGGCGGTAATAATATTGAAGAGCTCTACGGTGCAGGAGGTTGGGTCGCCTCCCCGTCGGAATTATTACGTATTGTAGCTGCTATTGATACCAATTCCACCATCCCCGATATTTTAAGACCTACATCTATTGAATATATGACACAGAGTATTCCTAACACCTTACCGATCGGTTGGATTGAAACGAATGATAAAGGAGAATGGATGCGTACAGGTACATTGGCAGGAACTAGTGCTCTGATGAAAAGGCAGAACGACGGTTATGCTTGGGTATTTATTACAAATACCAGCAGTTGGCAGGGATCACACTTCCCTCACTACATCAATATGACGATTGAACGGGCGATGACAACAGTAACAGAATGGCCGAAACGCGATCTTTTTGAAAAGCAATATGAGAATAAAGACAGCCAATTTGCCATCCGCTAATTAGGCTTACTTTCTCATCATCATTGCTCCTTCTGAATAGTAAAAAGAATGGTCAAATTGTTATTTTATTCTTTTTTATTAATAATTTCCCCTCTTTCCTTTGTGTTTTGATTTCAATTTGCAACTTTTGTACTAAAATTATTAATAATCTAAAATCAAAAACTAAAATATGTCATTTCAAATTTTAACCATTAATCCGGGATCTACTTCGACAAAAATTGCCGTCTTTGAAGACGAAAAGGAAGTATTTACAAAAACACTGCGCCACACAGCAGAAGAACTAAGTCCGTTTACAACAGTTGCATCACAGTTTCAATTTCGCAAGGACATCATCCTATCGGAATTAAAACAAGCAGGATTTGATATCCATACCCTTCACGCTATCGTTGGCAGAGGTGGTTTGGTTAAACCCATTGAATCTGGAATATATGAAGTAAATGAGGCATTAGCACACGATTTAATTTATCCGGTAATGGGTGAACACGCGTCTAATTTAGGTGGCTTGATTGCTCGGAACATTGCTGAAGAAATAAAGAATGGTGCAAAAGCTTATATCGCTGATCCTGTTGTGGTGGATGAATTAGAACCCATTGCCCGCATTTCAGGTCATCCGGCTATCCAACGGGTATCTATTTTTCACGCCTTAAATCAAAAAGTCATTGCTCGTACCTACGCAAAAGAAGTCGGTAAAAAATATGAAGAACTAAACCTAATCATTGCCCACATGGGTGGCGGTGTCACCGTCGGCGCACACCATCACGGACGTGTCATTGATGTCAATAACGGACTGGATGGTGATGGTCCATTTTCTCCTGAACGTTCGGGAGGACTTCCCACAGGCGCCTTGGTTGAATTGTGCTTCAGCGGCAAACCAAAAAGCGAAATAAAGAAAATGCTCAAAGGCGAAGGCGGTGTCGTTGCCTACTTACATACAAACGATATGCGTATGGTGGAAGAAAAAGCGGAAACAGATCCGGAATATGCGATGATACAAAATGCTATGTGCTATCAGATAGCCAAAGAAATCGGTGCTATGGCGACCGTTTTAAAAGGGAAAGTCGATGCCATCCTTTTAACAGGAGGCATCGCTTATGGCAAACCAGTTACTGCTCGCATCAAAGAAATGACGGAATTTATTGCTCCTGTTAAAATATATCCCGGAGAAGATGAAATGCGTGCATTGGCGATGAATGGTCTAATGGTGTTGCGTGGAGAAATCAAAGCTCGGAACTATTAAAAGAAACAACTTCGCAGAAAGCAAAAAAGAGCAGAGCGTAGCGAATCAACTGGATTAGTGTTCGTTACGCTCTATTTTTTGCTATGAGTGGCATTATTGAAAGCCATCATAAAGCCAAGCTGAGACAAAGTTGTACTCAAA